>JAXDHJ010000067.1:0-26535 GCA_034664565.1 Solirubrobacteraceae bacterium | reverse complement strand
AGGTGGGGGATCGACTCGTAGTGGTTGAGCTCGACCTGCTTGGGGTCCACCAGGACGAGGCGGACCTCCTTCGGGGTGGCCCGCAGGAGGATCGAGGAGAGCATGGCGTTGACCGCCCCCGACTTCCCCGCTCCGGTCGTCCCCGCCACCAGGAGGTGGGGCATCTTGGCGAGATCGGCCCCGATGGCCCGTCCGGCGACGTCCTTGCCCAGCCACACGGTCAGGGGCGACCAGTCGGCCGGCGGGGCCTGGAAGACGTCGCCGAGGCGGACGATCCGCCGCCTGGCGTTCGGCACCTCGACCCCGACCGCCTGCTTGCCGGGGATGGGGGCGAGGATGCGGATGTCGGTGGCCGCCAGGGCGTAGGCGAGGTCGTCCTTGAGCTGGGCGACCTTGGCCACCTTGATCCCCGGGGCGAGGCGCAGCTCGTAGCGGGTGATGTGGGGGCCGGCCACGGTCCCGACCACGGTCGCCGCCACCCCGAAGTGGCCGAGCGCCTCGATCAGGCGGGCGGCCGTCTTCTCCTGGCCGGCGGTGTCCGGCCGGGACTGCTCGGCGCTCGAGCGGGTGAGCACCGTCGGCTTGGGCAGCCGCCAGACGAAGTCGGGGTCGTCGGTGACCGACCCCCGGTAGCGGCCCTGGGGCGTCAGCTCGGCCGCCCCGGCGTCGTCGCCCGGCCGCTCGGCCCGGTCGCCTGCGTCCGCGTCCTCGTCCTCGATGGGCTCCGCCCTGTCGGGCTCCGCCGAGGAAGGCGCCTCGGCGGGCAGGTGAGCGTCCGGTCCCTCGTCGCCTGCTGCCCCGGCCAGCCCGGGCGGCGGCGGCGGCACGGCGAAGTCGGGCTCGCCGTCGTAGGGCAGGGGCGGCGCCTCGACGTGGGTGGCCCGCACCACGAACTCGCCCCCGGCCGGCTCGGGGGGGACGAGCCGCTCGGGGAGGGGGCGGGCCGGTGTCCGCGGGGCGGCCCGGGGGGTGCGCAGGGTGCGGGTGGCGTCGACCACGCTCTCGCCGGCCGCCCGCATCAGGGTGGCGACCCCGCCGCCGGTCAGGAGGGTGACCCCGGCGGCGGCGAGGAACACGGCGAGGATGTGGGCGCCGGTCATCCCGATCAGGTGGGAGGCGGCCCAGAGCTCGGCCTCGCCGACCACCCCGCCGTGGGTCTCGAAGAACGCCGGCACCCAGAAGCCGCTGCGGGCGCCGGCCGGGGCCAGGCCGAGGGTGTTGGCGGCCAGGGCGAGGGTCAGGGCGCAGAAGAGAAGGATGGTCCCGGTGCGAAACGGCTTGACCGACGGGAGGACCGGGCGCAGGACCAGGAGGCCGCCGATGCCGATGCAGGCCGGTGGGGCGAACACCCGGATCTCCCCGAGCATCCAGCCGAGGCCGGCGGAGATCGCCCGGCCGCCCCGGCCGCCGTCGGCGGCGGTGTAGAGGAGGACGGCGAGGAAGACGCCGAAGGCGACGAGGCCGAGGCCGAGGACGTCGAAGTGACGCTGCTCGACGACGAAGGGCTGGCGTACCGGCTTGCGGGTCCGGGTCCGGGTCCGGGCCCGGGCCGGCGCCGCCCGGCGCCTGGCCGGGGCGGCGGCCGCCGGCTTGCGGCGCTTGGCCGCCGGCTTACGGGCGGGGGACTTTCGGGCAGGGGACACCGTGAGGCCACTTCGACGCCGGCCGGCGATGCCCTGCCCGTCCCCGGCGTGCCGGCCCGGACGGCCGGCGCCCGGCACGCCCTCCTCGGCGATCTCCTCGGGATCCTCCCGGGCGGCGAGCAGGCGCCGCGTCGGGTCGGCTCAGACGGCGTCGATGAAGGGCAGGCGCTGGTCGGCGCCGACCAGGCGGAAGAGCCGCTGGACCTGGTCTGACCCCCGGGTGACGGCGAGCCGGGAGCCGTTGGCCCGCGAGCGGGAGTCGGCCTCGAGGACGGCTCGCAGGCCGGTGGAGTCGAGGAACTCGACCCCGTCGAGGTCGAGGACGATGGCCGCGGCGTCGGTGGCCTCGACCTCGGTCAGGGTGCGCTCGAGTGCCGGGGTGGTGGCGAGGTCGAGCTCGCCGAGGATGACGACGTGAACGGCGTCGCCCCGCGTGTCGGTACGAATCTCGAAAGGCACGCCGCCGGCGCCGGTACGTTGTGGAATCCCTTGCACAACGGAGGGATCGTAGCGCACGGCACAAGCCGGCTGCCGGACCCTGGGACCCGCTAAGCCGGCCAGGCGGCCGGGGCCGCCACCAGGCTTCCCTCGAGGATCAGGCGGGTGACCAGGGCGGGGTCGTCCCACATGGGGATGTGCCCGCAATCGGGGAGGATCAGGCTCCGGGCGCCGGCGATGGGCAGGCGGACCGGACGCACCAGGCGGTCGCGCTCACCGAAGGCCAGTGTCACCGGAACGCCGATCCGCTCGGGGTCCTCGAGGAAGTTCTGGCGCATCGCCGTATTGGTGGCGTCGTAGGCGCTGGCCCGGGCGTAGGAGCGGACGATGCCCAGCGCCGAGCGGTAGGGCACCCGGTCGGGGTGGGCGACCACGTGGCCGAGGGCCAGGCGGCGGATCCGGCGCAGGCGCAGCACCACGGGCAGGACGGGGCGCAACCGCCGCACGAGCAGGTGGGCCCGACCGCGGGCCACCGCTCCCCGGGGCAGGAGGGGCGCGCCCCAGAGGCCGGCCGGGCTGAGGGCGGTCACCGACCGGGCCCGCCCCGCCTTGGCGAGCTCGAGGGCGATCCACCCGCCGAGGGAGTTGCCGACCAGGTGGGCCCGCTCGATCCCGAGGCCGTCGAGGAACCGGCCGACCCGCTCGGCCAGGGCCTGGGGTGTCGGCGCGATCTCCGCGGGCAGGGCCGGTGAGTGGCCGAATCCGGGCAGGTCCACGGCGATGACGTCGCGCTCCCGGGCGAGGGGTCCGATCACCGGCTCCCAGACGCACAACTCGCCGCCGATGCCATGGAGGAGCACCATCGGGTCGCCGTCCCCGACGCGCTGGTAGTTGAGGGGCGGGGGTTCGGCCACCCGACGAAGCCTAGCCGCCCCTCGGCCCCGGCCGGCCCGGCACGGCGGGGCTCGCCGGCCGCGCCTCCCGGTAGCGTTCAGCGGCCGTGGAGCGTGAAGACCTACCCCCACCCCGCGTACGGGTGAACCTGCGGGAGACGGCGTGCACCACGCTGCTCTCCTACGCCGGGCCCTACCAGCTGACCCTCGACACCGGGGTCTCCGAGTACGGCGTCGAGCTGCACTCCTGCTATCTCGGCCAGCGGCTGGCCGGCTACATCGCCACCAGCCATCTCGCCGTGGTCGCCGGCCAGCCGTCCCGGGTGTTCTGCGCCCCGAGCGACGAGCCCGAGGTCCCGGTCGGCGACCGCCGCCGCGACTGCCTGGTCCACCACCTCGACCAGCTGCGGGTCCTCGTCGCCGAGGCGACCGGGGGCGCCGTGGTCGTCGACGTCACCGAGCGGGCGCTGGCTCGAATGGACGAGACGGGACCCATCAACCGGGGCTAAAGATCGCGTCCGCGTACGGCGTTTGCCCGTACGATCGGTGCCGATGTCCGACTACGAGCGCCCCCCGCGGGTCCTGGTCGTCGAGGACGACCAGGACATCGCCGACGTTCTGCAGCGGTCGCTGCGCATGGAGGGCTACGAGGTGCGCATCGCCGGAGACGGCCTGGCCGCCCTCGACGAGGCCCACGGCTTCCTGCCCGACGTCGTCGTCCTCGACCTCGGTCTCCCCCGCCTCGACGGCATCGAGGTGGCCCGGGAGCTGCGGCGCGACGACGACGTCCCCATCCTCATGCTCACCGCCCGCGACGCCCTCGAGGCCCGGGTGGAGGGGCTCGACTCGGGCGCCGACGACTACCTGGTCAAGCCGTTCGAGCGCCAGGAGCTCCTGGCGCGGATCCGCGCCCTCCTGCGCCGCCGCCCGCCGCGGGGAAGCGCGCCCCTGCGGGTGGGCGACCTCACCCTGAACGCCGACACCCACGAGGTCCAGCGGGCCGGCCGGCCGGTCGAGCTCACCCAGCGGGAGTTCGAGCTGCTCGAGTACATGATGCGCAACGAGCGGATCGTCATCTCCCGCCAGCGCCTGCTCGACGAGGTCTGGGGCTATGACCCGTTCTCGACCACCAACACCATCGAGGTGTTCGTCTCCAACCTACGGCGCAAGCTGGAGGCCGGCGGTGAGCCGAGGCTCCTGCACACGATCAGAGGAGCCGGGTACGTCCTCCGCGCCTGAGGATCCCCCCCGCCGGGTCGCTCCGCGCCGCCTCGGCCTGAGCCCGCCGCGCGAGACGCCGCCGCCGCCCCGGGTGAGGTCCCGACGCCAGGACTGGCGCCGGTTCGACCGCTGGCGGCTGGTTGTGGGCCGGCTCGAGCTCTCCGGCCTCTCCAGGCACTGGCTGGCCACCACCCGGCTCGTGGCCGGCTGGCGCGAGGCGGTCACCATGCCCATCGCCCGCCTGCCCATCCGCCTGCGCCTGGCCGGGGCCTCGGCGGCGCTCACCCTGCTCATCCTCTGTATCTTCGCCGTGGCCATCGGCACCCTGACCGCGCGGCGGATACGGGCCGACTTCACCAGCCAGCTGACCACGGCGGCCGACAACATCGGCAACACGCTGGCCATCGGCATCGACGGGAACGGGAGCTACCAGATCATTCGCCCCCAGCTGGACGCCGTCGCCTCTCCCGACCACGCGGTGGTGCGCATCATCGGCGAGTACAACGGACTGCTCCTCGGTCACACCTACGACAGCCCCGATCTCGGGCCGCCGAACACGAACGCCCCGGTCGACGTCGGCCCCTACCGGGTGGTCACCGTCCTGACCGCGGCCAACGGCGGGTCGGCACCGGTCTACGTCCAGTACGCCCGGCCGGTGTCTGACCTCGACAAGACGATCGGGCGCCTCCAGGTCTTCCTCATCTTCGGCGTGCTCGGCGGGACCGGCCTCGCCTTCGGCGCCGGATCGATGATCGCCCGCCGGGCGATGGCGCCGATCGCCGCCCTGACCGCGGCGGCCAGCGAGGTCGGGCGGACCCGCGACCCGAGCCGCGGGGTCCCGGCCTCGCACTCCGAGGATGAGGTGGCCGAGCTCGGCCGCACCCTCGACGGCATGCTCCATGCCCTCTCGAGCTCCCGGGCCGAGACCGAGGCCATGCTCGACCGTCAGCGGGCCTTCGTGGCCGACGCCTCCCACGAGCTGCGCACGCCGCTGACCAGCGTCCTGGCCAACCTCGAGCTGCTGAGCGAGACCCTGCGCGGCGAGGAGGCCGTCGCCGCCCGCTCGGCTCTGCGCTCGTCTCAGCGCATGCGCCGCCTGGTCGAGGACCTCCTCCTCCTGGCCCGGGCCGACGTCCGCCGCGAGCGGGTGACCCGGCCCTTCGACCTCGCCGAGGTGGTGGTGGACACCGCCGGCGAGCTCGGCCCCATGAGCGGCGGCCACGTCGTCGAGCTCGACGTCCGCCCGGCGCCGATGGTCGGGGCCCGCGACGACGTCCAGCGGGCGGCGACCAACCTCCTGGAGAACGCCCTGCGCCACACCCCGACGGGGACCCACGTCACCGTGGCCACCCGCGCCCTGCCCGGCGGCGGGGCGGTGCTCACGGTGACCGACAACGGGCCGGGCGTCCTGCCCGAGCTCGCCCCCCGTCTGTTCGAGCGCTTCGTCCGCGGCACCGGCGACCGGGGCGGCTCCTTCGGCCTGGGCCTGGCCATCGTCGCCGCGGTGGCCGACGCCCACGGCGGCGAGGCCACGGTCGAGCGGGGGCCGGGCGGCGGCGCCCGCTTCGTGGTGCGCTTCGGCGGCGGCGACGACGGAGGCGGCGACGGCGACAGTGAGGACGCGGTCCCGCGTCGACCGGCCGAGGGGCCGGGCGAGCGCGCCGGCGTCGGCTGATCGGCGGCTGCCGACGACCGTAGCGCAACTTCGGTTGACAGACGGCGTGCTGTCAACTACAGTTGCTGGCGATGCCGAGCACGCTGAACGACCTACCCGCCGATCCGGCCGACGGCCTCGCCGCGGCGGTGGCGCTGCGCCGCCTGGCCGATCGCGTCGAGGACGCCGAGGTGGAAGCGGCCCTCCGCCTGGGTTGGACCTGGGCCCAGGTGGCCGAGGCGCTCGGCGTCACCCGCCAGGCGGTGCACAAGAAGCACGCGAAGCGGCTGGCGACCGGCGCCGGCCCGCAGGACAGGAGACGCTGATGTTCGACCGACTCGACGACGACGCCCGCCGGGCGGTGATGCGTGCCGCCCAGGAGGAGGCGCGCGAGCAGGGCTCGGCGACCATCGAGGCCGAGCACCTCCTGCTTGCCCTCGCCGCCGAGGAGGACACCCCGACCGGCCGGCTCCTCGCCGCCGCCGGGCTCGACCACGAAGGGGTGCTGGCCGCACTCGCCTCGGAGACGGCGCGCAGCCTGGCCGCGGTCGGGGTGGCCATCGACGACTTCGCCAGCTTTGACGCCGGCCCCACCGGGCGTCCGAGCCCGAAGCTCGCCGCCTCCGCCAAGCGGGTGCTCGAGCGGGCGGTCGGCCTGGCTCGCGCGGGCGCCGCCGGCCACATCACCTCGGCCCACCTCCTCGCCGGCATCCTCGGCGCCGCTGTCGGCACCGTTCCCCGGGCCCTCGAGACCGCGGGGATCGACCGGATCGCGCTGGGTGCCGGCGCCGAGCGGCTTCTCGGCCCGCGCTGAGAGGCCGGTTCGGCTAGGGCCGGGCGGCACGGTCGACGAGCTGGCCGAGCGAGCGCAGCTGGTCGGCGAGGGGCGCGGCGGCCGAGGCCGGGGCGGGAGCGGCGCTCCGCGTCCCCGGCGACCCCGAGCCGCCGCCTGAGCTCGAGGCGATGAGGATGACGACCACGGCCAGGGCGAGGACGGCGGCGACGGCCAGCGCGCTTCGCGGGGGCAGGCGGCGGCCGCCCGGCCCCATCCCGGCCGGGGGCGGGCGCCGGGCCGGGTCGCGCCCGAGCGAACGCGTAGGCCGGGTCGGGCGCCGCTGGGGCGACGGGGACGGCGCCGGGGCCGGGGCGATCCGGGTGGCGGCGGTGGCCGGGACGGCCTCGGCCGGACCGCCGAGGACCTCGGTGGGGCCGGTGTCCAGCAGGGTCAGGGCGGTGGCGGCCGAGCTCGGACGATCGCCGGGGCCGGGCGCGGTCAGCGCGGCGATGAGGGCGGCGAGCTCGGGTGCCGGTCGCCGCTCGGCGAGCTCGCGCAGCACCACGCCGGCGGCGTAGAGGTCGGCGGCCGGGGTGGCCCGGGCGCCGGCGGCGACCTCGGGGGCGAGGTAGCGCACGGTCCCCACCACCATCCCCGTCTGGGTCAGCGACGTGGCGTCCTCGGGCTGGGCGATGCCGAAGTCGGTGAGGCGGGCGTGGCCGTTGGCGTCGAGGAGGATGTTGGCCGGCTTGACGTCGCGGTGCACCAATCCGGTCCCGTGCACGCAGTCCAGGGCGCCGAGCAGCTCCCGGGCCAGCTCCCCCGGCTCGAGGGTCAGCGAGCGGCGGCCGGCGAGCACGTCGGCCAGGCTGCCGCCGGGGACGTACTCCATGACCAGGAAGGGGCGCTCGCCGTGGAGCCCGTAGTCGTAGACGGGGACGATGCCGGGATGGGAGACCGAGGCTGCGGCCCGCGCCTCCCGGGCGAAGCGCTCCCGGTAGCGCTCGTCGAAGGCGAGGGTGTCGGCGATCACCTTCACCGCCACCGGCCGGGCGAGGACGCCGTCCTGAGCCAGCCACACCGAGGCCATTCCGCCGGCACCGAGCCGGCGCCCGAGCGTATAACGGTCCTCTCCGAGCACCGCCCCCGGCGCGATATCACCCATCGCCACTAGTCCTTGCCCCCTTTCCCCTTGGCCTTGCCCTCGCCCTTGCCGTTGCCGTGGCCCTTGCCGGCAGGGTTCGACTGGTCGGTCGAGGAGCCGGGGCTCACCGGCGCCGCGGCGGGTGGCGGGGTGGCGGTCGGGGCAACCACCGTCGGCGCTGTCGTCGAGCTGGCCGCCGCCGGGGTGGCGGGGCGCACCTCGGCGCCGATGCGGGCGCGGGCCCGAGCGATGCCGGTCTCGAGGCCCGCGTAGAGCCCGGCGGTCAGGTGGCCGGCGGCGTGCTCTCGGGCGACCGCGGCGGCGAAGTTCTCGAGCGCCCGGGTCGCCCCGGCCGGATCGTGAGCGCCGGCCGAGGCCTCGACCTGGGTGAGGTCGGCATGCATCCGGGAGGCGGCGGCCGCCGAGAGAACCGCCGGCGGGCTCGAGGCGCAGGCGCAGAGCAGGACCCCGGCCAGCGCGGCTGCCGGCGCGGCTCTCACGGGGTGATATCGCCGCGGCACGCCCCCGATGATGGCAAGCGGCGCTCCGGCGGGCGGTGCCGGGGGCGGGGGGCCTTCGAGCCGACCGATATGTTCTGCCCGTGGGCACCCCGGCCGAGGCGTTGTGATGGATGACGCCCCCTCCCTCGCCGCCTGGCTCGCCCTGGCCGTCCTGTGGGCCGCGGTGGCCCTCGGCTTCGCCGTGGGGGCGCGGGCCCGGGGACGGGCACCGGGGCCGACCTCGCTCAAGCCGACGGCGGCCGAGCTGCCCGACCGGTTCGTGGTCGTCGCCCAGCAGGCCAGCCTCCTGGCCTGCTGCGCTCCCGCGGTGGCGGCCGTCCTCCTCGGTGCCGGCGCTCCGGCCATCCTCTGGTGGGCGGTCTTCGCCCTTCCCGCCTCAGTCGTCCTCGCCTCCCTGGCCACCCCCCCACTGCTGAGCATCACCGGCCGCGAGACGGGAGCGGAGCCTCCCGGCGGCGGGGCGGCGACCCCGGTCGCTCAGGCCGGCGCCCTGGTCTGCGTGCCCGCCGTGGCCGTCGTCCTCCTCGTCCTCGGCACCGACCCCCGCGTGGCCGTCGCCGCCGGCCTCATCGCCGGGTACGGTCTCTGGCGGGCGGCGTACGCCGCCCGGACCGGCGAGGCGCGTGGCGCCGCCCGGCCGGACCGGCGGCCCTAGACCTCGACCACCACGGGGAGGACCATGGGTCGGCGGCGCAGGCGGTCATAGACCAGGGCGGCGAGATCGTCGTGGAGCATGGCCTGGAGGACCTCGATCTCCCGGATCCGGTCGCGGGCCGCCCGCTCCAGGGTGTCGTCGACGGTGTCGCGCAGCTCGTCGAGGAGCTTGCCGGCCTCGTCCATGAACGGGACCCCGCGGAAGATGACCTCGGGGTCGGTCACCGAGCCGCCGTCCTGCTCGGAGATCGTCGCCACCACGATGAAGATCCCGTCGGCCGAGAGCATGCGGCGGTCGCGCAGGGCGGCGTCGGCGATGTCTCCGATGTCGACGCCGTCGACGAAGATCATCCCCGCCCGCTCCGGCTTGCCCCAGCGGGCCCCGCGGCCGTCGATCTCGAGGACCATGCCGTTCTCGCCGCTGAAGATCGCCTCCGGCGCCACCCCGACCGCCTCGGCCAGGCGAGCGTGGAGGTGGATCCGCTTGAAGTCGCCGTGGAAGGGCATGACGTAGGTCGGCTTGACCAGGTTGAGCATGAGCTTGATCTCCTCGGCGTAGCCGTGTCCCGAGGCGTGGATCGGCGCGTCGCGGGTGGTGATCACGTCGCAGCCGATGTGGTAGAGCCGGTCGATGGTCTCGTTGACCGCCCGCTCGTTGCCGGGAATCGGCGTGGCCGAGAACACCACGGTGTCGCCCTCGTGGAGCTTGACCTGCGGGTGGTCGCGGTAGGCCATCCGCCGCAGCGCCGACAGCGGCTCGCCCTGGGAGCCGGTGGAGATGATGACCAGCTTCTCGTCCGGGTAGCTCTCGATCTGGCGGCCCTGGACCATGATCCCCTCGGGGACCTCGATGTGGCCGAGCTGGCTGCCGATGTTCACGTTCTTGCGCATCGAGCGCCCGATCAGGGCGACCTTGCGCCCGAGCGCGGCCGCCGCGTCGACCACCTGCTGGACCCGGTGGATGTTGGAGGCGAAGCTGGTGACGATCACCCGTCCCTCGGCCCGGCTGAACACCTCCTCGAGGTGGGGCCCGACTCCCGATTCCGACGGCGAGAACCCCGGTCGGTCGGCGTTGGTCGAGTCGCCGCAGAGCAGGAGCACGCCCTCGGCGCCGAGCTGGGCCAGCCGTGACATGTCGGCCGGGACGCCGTCGACCGGGGTCTGGTCGAACTTGTAGTCCCCGGTGATGAGGACCGTCCCCAGCTCCGTGGTCAGGGCCACCGCGTTGGAGTCGGGAATCGAGTGGGTCATGTGGATGAGCTCGAGCCCGAACGGGCCGAGGTCGATCTCGTTTCCGGGATCGAGGTCGCGCAGGACGACGTCGCGCAGCTTGTGCTCCTCGAGCTTCGACCGGGCCATGGCGATGGCCAGACGTCCCGAGTAGATCGGCGGCATGCGCTTGCGTCCCAGCTCGCGCAGCACCCACGGGAGGGCGCCGAGGTGATCCTCGTGGCCGTGGGTGATGACGATCGCCTCGATGTCCTTGGCCCGGTCGAGCAGGTAGGAGAAGTCGGGGAGCACGAGGTCGATCCCCACCATCTCCGGGGTCGGGAAGCGGAGCCCGACGTCGACCACGACGATGCGCCCGTCGTACTCGATCACCGTCATGTTCTTGCCGATCTCCCCCAGCCCGCCGAGGGGAAGGATCCGCAGCTTGGAGTTGCTCATTGGTGGGCGAGCGCCTGCAGGCCGCGCCGGGCGAGCATCCCGGCGATGACCTGGGACTCGGCGTACTCGGCCTCGACCATCGGCGAGCGCAGCCCGCCGACTCGCATGCCGAGCATGTTGAGCGCCGCCTTGATGCCGATCGGGTTGGGCATCTGGCCCAGTGCCTCGTAGACGTCGCTGAGGCCGGCGTCGATCTCGGCCCGGTTCTCAGGCTCGTCGACCATGCGGCGCATCTCCTCGCCGACGAGATGGCTGGCCACCAGGATCCCCCCGACCCCGCCCATGTCGAGCGTCCGGGCGAGGATGTCGTCGTTGCCGGCGTAGAGGCCGAGGCCGTCGACCGGGGCGAGGTTGACGTTGTTGGCCTGCTTGACGTACTCGATCCGGTTCATCTGGGCCAGCTCGGCCAGCAGCTCGTTGGGCATGTCGGTCCCCGTCCGTGACGGGATGTTGTAGAGGACGACCGGCTTGTCGGTGGCCGCCGCCACCGCCCCGAAGTGGCGCAGCATCCCCCGCCGGTTGGGACGGTTGTAGTAGGGGGTCACCGAGAGGACGGCATCGGCCCCGAGCTCGGTCGCGCGCTCGGTGAGGCGGACGGCGTGCCGGGTGTCGTTGGACCCGGCGCCGGCGACGATCGTCTTGCCCTCCGGGCGCTCGGCCACCGCCAGCTCGACCAGGCGCAGGTGCTCCTCATCGGTGAGGGTCGGCGCCTCGCCGGTCGTCCCGCAGACGACGAAGCCGTCGGACCCGTGGTCGGCCAGGTGGTGCATGAGGGCGACGAACACATCCTCGGCGATCTCTTGGCGACCGTCGAAGGGAGTGACGATTGCCGTCAGGATGGCGCCGAGCTCTGGCATCCCGGCCAGTATCCCAGGGAGGGCGGCGGCGGCGCGTTGCGGGGTCGGCGGCCCGCCACCCCGCCCCCACCCCGCCCGACCGGACCCGGCCTCAGAACAGCAGGTGCTCGAGGCCGACCAGCGGCGACTCGGAGAGCCCGCCCACCCGGCGCACGGCGAGCAGGACGCCGGGCATGAACGACTCCCGGTTGAGCGAGTCGTGGCGAATGGTCAGGGTCTGGCCGAGGTCGCCGAGGATGACCTCCTGGTGGGCGACGAGCCCGGGGAGGCGGACGGAGTGGATCGGCGGTGGCGGCCCGCCGGTGGCGGCGGCCATCAGCGCCGCCGTGCGTCCCGCCGTCCCACTCGGGGCGTCGATCTTCTCGTCGTGGTGGAGCTCGATGATCTCGGCGGCGGCCATGTGCCGGGCGGCCTCGACGGCGAAGCGCATCATCAGCACGGCGCCGATGGCGAAGTTCGGCGCCACGAAGACGTTGGCCCCGCCGAGGCCGCGCAGGGCCTCGACGTCGAACCCGGTCGTCCCGATGACCACGTGGACCCCGGCGGCCAGGCACTCCCTGGCGTTGCCCAGGGCGCTCCCCGGCTGGGTGAAGTCGACCACCACGTCGGCCTCGGCCAGCACCTCGGCCAGCGCCGCGCCGAGGGCGGGATCGGCCCGGCCGGTGAGCTCCATGTCGGCGGCGCCGTCGACCGCCGCGCACACCGCCTGGCCCATGCGCCCGGCGGCCCCGGCCACCGCGACGCGGATCACACCAGGCCGGCGTGGAGGTGGGCGATCCCGGCCAGCTTGGGGTTGATCGGCTCGAGCGACTGGGCAAACAGGGCGCCGTCGGGCCCGATTCCGGCCGCCGAGAGATTCGCCGGGAGGAAGTACTCATGGGCCAGGGCGTGGACGTCGTCCAGGGTTACGGCGTCGATCCGCTCGATCAGGTCATCGACGCTGAGCATGGGCAGATCGGCGAGCATGCTCGCGCCGAGCCGGTCCATCCGCGCCGTGGTCGACTCGAGGGCCAGCACCACCCGCCCCTGGACGTTGTCCTTGGCCCGCTTGAGCTCGGCATCGGAGACCCGCCCGCCGGAGATCTGCTCGAGCTCACCGCCGATCACCCGCATCGTCTCCTCGAGGTTCTCCGGCCGGGTGCCGACATAGACGCCGACCTGGCCGGTTCCGGCGAACAGGGCGTGGAAGGTGAACACCGAGTAGGCCAGCCCCCGCCGCTCGCGCACCGCCTGGAAGAGGCGGGAGGACGAGGTCCCGCCCAGGAGGTTGTCGAGCACCCGCAGGGCGAACCGGCGCTCGTCATCACGGGCGAGGCCGGGCCCACCCAGGCACACGTGGTACTGCTCGGTCTCCTTGACCCGGAAGCGCGGCGTCGCCGGACGCGCCTCGGGCAGGGCGCTCGGGCCGAGATCGTCGCTCCCCGGGGAGTCCACCCCGGCCGGGCTGGCCTGCTCGGCCCAGGCCACGACCTGGTCGTGATCGACCGAGCCGGCGGCCGCCACCACCACGTTGCCCGGGTGGTAGCGGGCGCCATGGAAGGCCTCGAGCAGGGGGTGGTCGGCGGCCGAGACGACGTCGGCCCGGCCGAGGATGGCCCGGCCCAGGGGATGGGGCCCGAAGACGGCCTCGCCGAGCACGTCGAACACCCGATCCTGGGGGTCGTCCTCGTACATGGCGATCTCCTCGAGGACCACCTCCCGCTCGTTCTCGAGCTCCTCCATCTTCGGGTGCCAGACCATGTCGGAGATGACGTCGAACGCCTGTTCGAGGTTGCGATCGAGCACGCGAGCGTGGACCGAGGTCATCTCCTTGCCGGTACCGGCGTTGAGCTCGGCTCCCATCGAGTCGAAGATCTGGTCGATCTCCTCCGAGCCGTAGCGCTCGGTCCCTCGGAAGAGCATGTGCTCGAGCAGGTGCGACAGGCCGGCCTCGGTGTCCTTCTCGGTCACCGAGCCGGTGCCGATCCAGAACCCGAGGGCGACCGAGCGCACCGCGGAGATGTGCTCGGTCACCACCCGAACGCCGGAGTCGAGCGTCGAGATCCGGTGGCCCGTCATGTCGTCGGGCTCAGCGGTCACGGTGCCGCGGGCGTCCGGAGCCGCGCTGTCCGCCGCCGTTGCGATCCCCGCCGGGGCCGCCGGAGCGCGGAGGACGCCGGGGTCCGCGGTCTCCGCCGCCCCCGCCGCCGCCGCTGCCGCCGCCGACGGCGGCCAGCTCCTCGACCGTCTTGCCGGCGACATCGGGATCGTCGGCCAGGCGCAGTCCGATGCGGCCGCGCTCGCGGTCGACCTCGACCACCCGGACGGCGATCTCGTCGCCCTTGTTGAGGACCTCCTCGACCGTGTCCACCCGCTTGCCGGGGGCGACGTTGGAGATGTGGAGCAGGCCGTCGGTGCCCTTGGAGAGCTCGACGAAGGCGCCGAAGGCGGTGGTCTTGACCACCTTGCCGGCGAACTCGTCGCCGATCTCGACCTCCTTCATCATCGTCCGGATCCGTTCGACCAGGGCGTCGGCGAGATCGCCGTTGGCCGAGTAGATCAGCACCTGGCCGTCGTCGTTGACGTCGATCTGGGACTCGAACTCCTCGCACAGGCCGCGGATTGTTTCGCCGCCCTTGCCGATGAGCATGCCGATCTGCGACGGGTCGATCTTGATCTTCTCGATCCGCGGGGCGTACTGGCTGAGCTGCTCGCGCGGCCCGTCGATGACCTCGGCCATCTTCCCGAGGATGAAGGTCCGGGCCTCGTGGGCCTGGGTCAGGGCGTCACGAAGGATCTCGAAGGTCACGCCCTCGATCTTGATGTCCATCTGGAGGGCGGTGATGCCCTCCGAGGTGCCGGCGACCTTGAAGTCCATGTCACCGAGGTGATCCTCGACGCCGGCGATGTCGGTGAGGACGATGTAGTCGTCGCCCTCCTTGATCAGCCCCATGGCAATCCCGGCCACCGGCCGCTTGAGCGGGACGCCGGCGTCCATCAGCGACAGCGACGATCCGCAGACCGAGGCCATCGACGACGAGCCGTTGGACTCGAGGATGTCGGACACCACGCGGATGGTGTAGGGGAATTCCTCGATCGAGGGGATCATCGGCACCAGCGCCCGCTCGGCCAGCGCGCCGTGGCCGACGTCCCGCCGCTTGGGACCGCCGAGGCGACCGGCCTCCCCGACCGAGAAGGGCGGGAAGTTGTAGTGGTGCCAGTAGTACTTCTTGGTCTCGAGACCGAGGGTGTCGAGGCGCATCTCCTCCTTGAGCGTCCCCAGCGCCGCGACGCTGATGGCCTGGGTCTGGCCGCGGGTGAACAGCGCCGAGCCGTGGGCGCGCGGCAGGACCGACGCCTCGATGGTGATCTCGCGGATCTCGGTCTCCTTGCGGCCGTCCGGGCGCTTCTTGTGCACGGCGATCCGCTCACGGATCATCTGCTTCTCGAGCTTGTCGAACGCCTGCTGGGCCGCGGCCCGCCGGTCGGCGTACTCGGCGTCGTCCGGGCTTCCCGAATGGGCTTCGAGCACTCCGGCCTCGACCGCCTTGCACGCATCCTGACGATCGAGCTTGTCCTCGACCTGGGTGGCCGAATCGAGCGCCGCGCCGTGCGAGGTGCGGACCGCTTCCAACAGGCCGGGATCGACGACGGCAGCGACCACTTCGCGCTTGGTCTTGCCGACCTTCTCGGCCAGCTCGCGCTGCAGGGCGCAGAGCTTCTTGATCTCCGAGTGGGCGATGTCCAGGGCGTCGAGGATCTCGGCCTCGGGGATCTCGTTGGCCCCGGCCTCGACCATGAGGATGGCCTTCTCGGTGCCGGCGACGATCAGGTCGAGGTCGGTGCTGTCGAGCAGGTCCTGCTCGTTGGGGTTGACGACGAAGTTCCCGTCGACCTTGCCGATCCGCACCGCGCCGACCGGGGTGGCCAGGGGGATGTCGGAGATCATCAGCGCCGCGGAGGCGCCGTTCATGGCCAGGATGTCGTACGGGTGGACGTGGTCGATCGACAGCGGGATGGCCACCAGCTGGGTCTCGTAGCGCCAGCTCTTGGGCAGCAGGGGCCGGATCGGCCGGTCGATCATCCGGGCGGTGAGGATGCCCTTCTCGCCGGCGCGGCCCTCGCGCTTGAAGAACGAGCCGGGGATCTTGCCGGCCGCGTACATCCGCTCCTCGACGTCGACGGTCAGGGGCAGGAAATCCACGTCGCGAAGGTTGCCGGCCGTAGCCGTGGCCAGGACTACGGTGTCGCCGCAGCAGACCACCACGGCCCCGCCGGCCTGCTTGGCCATCCGTCCGGTCTCGAACGAGACCTCGCTCCCGGCGATCTCCACCGAGACCCGGGTAACAGCGTTGCTACTCATGTTGTTGCCTTCCTGTCCGCCCGTCGGTCGGCGGCTCGTGTCTTGTTCTATCTCAATCCGAACACGTCCATGGTAGGCGATCGTCCGGCGTGCGGACCCCCGGTCCCCGGTCCGAGCGACGGCGGCCCGGGGCGGGCGGTGAGTCGAGAGGGGCTCAGGCCGGGCGGCGGCAGGCGCGGCGCAGCAGAGCCTCGTCGGGCGGTCCGGCGTGGGCCACCCCGTCGAGGAACAGGGTCGGGGTGAGGGCGACCCCGGCGCGGATCCCGCCGTGTACCTGCGCGCCCACCCGGTCGGCGAGGCGGACCGAGCGGCGGTCGACGTCGAAGCGCTCGAGGTCGAGGCCGAGTCGCTCGGCCCGCTGCCACAGGTGGGGGTCGTCGAGCCGGCCGGGGTCGGCGAAGATGGCGTCGTGCATCTCCCAGAAGCGGCCCTGCTCGGACGCCGCCTCGGCGGCCAGGGCGAGGGGCACCGCCCGGCGGTCCTTGGTGCGCAGGGCGAAGTGGCGGAAGGCGACCCGCAGGGGTCGGCCGGAGAGCCGGGCGGCCGCCAGGGCGCAGCGGGGGCAGGTGAAGTCGGCGTAGACGATGACCAGCGGCGCCCCGGCCTCGCCGCGGACGTGATCCTCGTCGCTGAGCGGCGGCAGGGGGGCACTGCGCAGGTCGGTCATCTCGGGCTTCATGCGTCGGGCGCTGATCCTCGGTTCACCGTTCACGGTAGAAGAGAGCATGCGCGTCCACGTCCTCCACCGCCAGCAGTGCCTACCCGGGTCCCCGCCCGAGGTCTTCGCCTTCTTCGCCGACGCCTTCAACCTCGAGGCGCTGACCCCGCCGCTCCTGCGTTTCGAGGTCCTCACCCCCGGGCCGATCGAGATGGCCGCCGGCGCGCGGATCGGCTACCGCCTCCGCGTCCACGGGGTGCCCCTGCGCTGGCTGACCGAGATCGGCGAGTGGTCGCCGCCCCACCGCTTCGTCGACACCCAGTTGCGCGGCCCCTACCGCCTCTGGCACCACACCCACGAGTTCGAGTCCCTGGCCGGGGGCGGGACCCTCATGCGCGACACCGTCCGCTACCGCCCGGCGCTCTGGCCGCTCGGCGAGCTCGCCATGCCGGTGGTCCGCCGCGACCTCGAGGCGATCTTCGACTTCCGCCGCGACGCCGTGGCCCGGCTCCTCGGCGGCGGGGTCGACGACGGCAGGCCGGGACCGCGGTGACCGGCGCGACCGGGGCCGGCACCGGGGGGCCAGGTCCCGGGCCGGTGCGGCGGGCACGGTCCCGCCGACCGCCGGGGCCGCCCTCCCGGTCGGGGGCTAGGCGGCGAGGGCGTCGAAGATCAGGTTGGCGCCGGGGAGGTCCCCCGGAGTGGGCGCCTGGTGGCTCCACTTGATCACGCCGTCGGGCCCGACGATGACCAGGGCCCGCTGGGCGAACCCCCCGTCGTGGAGGACGCCGAAGGCCCGGCAGGCCGCGCCCTTGGGCTCGAAGTCCGAAAGCTGGCCGATGCTGACCTTGAGCTGCTCGGCAAAGGCGGCCTGCGAGTAGGTGGCGTCGCAGGAGACGGCGAGGACGCGGGCGCCCTGATCCTCGAGGTCGCCGAGCACCTCCTGATAGAGGCTGAGCTGCTCGGAGCAGACGGAGCTGAAGGCGAAGGGGTAGAAGACGAGGACGGTGGTGTGGCCGAGGAGGTCGGCCTGGGTGAAGCGGTTGCCGTCGGCGTCGGAGAGGCTGAACTCGGGCGCGGGCGTACCCGGCTCGAGGACCGTCATTTGCGCAGGCCGAGCGCCTTGATAAGGGAGCGGTAGCCCTCGAGGTCGCTGCGCTGGAGGTAGTTGAGGAAGCGCCGGCGCCGCCCGACGAGCATGAGCAGGCCGCGTCGCGAATGGTGGTCGTGGCCGTGGGTGCGCAGATGATCGGTCAGGTGGTTGATCCGCTCGGTGAGGAGAGCGACCTGGACCTTGGTGTTGCCGGTGTCGGCCTCGGACGCGCCGTACTCGGCGGCCAGCTCCCGCTTGCGGTCCTTGGTCAGTGTCGGCATCGGCGCCAACGGTAGCAGTCCGGGACCCCGACCGGCTGACCGCGCCCCGGTGCCGCCGACCCGAAGGACGCCCGGGCCGCCGCCGGGCGGCCGGCCGCCGCCGGGCTCAGCCGCAGATCTCGCGGGCCCGGTCGACGTCGTCGTGCATCTGGGCGACCAGCGCCTCGACGGTGTCGAAGCGGCGCTCCCCGCGCAGGCGCTCGAGGAACTGGAGGCGCAGGACGTCGCCGTAGAGGTCGCCGTGGAAATCGATCAGGTAGGCCTCGATGAGCTCGCCCCGGCCGGTCTCGAAGGTCGGGCGCACACCGATGCTCACCGCGGCCGCGCGGC
The DNA here is from genome assembly GCA_034664565.1 of Solirubrobacteraceae bacterium. Taxonomy (GTDB): domain Bacteria; phylum Actinomycetota; class Thermoleophilia; order Solirubrobacterales; family Solirubrobacteraceae; genus Palsa-513. The sequence goes on along the minus strand of JAXDHJ010000067.1, from coordinate 8,363 downwards.
CGTCGGCCCGGCAGGCGTAGACACCATGGCCGGGGGTGACCAGGGCCGGGTCGGGGACGAGGTTGGCGGTGGGGAAGCCGAGCTCGCGGCCGCGCCGGTCGCCGGAGACGACCTCGCCGCGGAGCTCGAAGGGGGCGCCGAGGAAGCGGGCTGCCTGGGCGACCTCGCCGGAGAGGACGAGCCCGCGGATGTGGCTGGAGGATACGACCTCCTCGCCGACCTCGAGCAGCGGCTCGACCCGGGTGTGGAAGCGGGGGTCGGCGGCCAGCATCGCCGCGTCGCCCTGGGCCCGGTGGCCGAAGCGGAAGTTCTCGCCCACGGCGAGATGGGTGGCCCCGAGGGTGTCGAGAAGGATGTCGTCGATGAAGTCGGCGGCACTCCGGGCGGCGAACTCCTCGTCGAAGTCGATGACCACGAGCTCGTCCACCCCGAGGGTGGCCACCAGCGACGCCTTCACAGCGAGCGGGGTCAGGAGCTTGGGGGCGCGCTCGGGGGCGATGACCGCCGAGGGGTGGGGCTCGAAGGTGAGGACGGCGTCGGAGTCGCCGATCACTGCCCGGTGGCCGAGGTGGACGCCGTCGAAGGCGCCGATGGCCACCCGCCGGGCCCGGCGCTCGACGTCCGGCAGGTGGATCACCTTCACGCGGGAGAACCCTACGACAAGCCCCCGTCCCCGCGTGCGTACACTCGTTCGATGTGGGCACGGCGACGTTTGACATCGCTGGTGCTCGGGATCACCGTGGGCTTCAGCGGCGCGGCGTGTGCCGCCGCCCAGGCCGGCGACCCCGTCCTCGCGGTGACCGCCGCCGGGCAGCTTCTCACCTTCGATCCGGACGCGCCGGGAACGACGGGCCCGGCGGTGGCGCCGAGCGGGGTGGCGGGCGGCGACAGGCTGATGGCGATCGGCAACACCGGCTCCTACGTGGAGGGGCTCGGCACCTCGGGAGCGCTCTACTCGGTCAACCTCGGGAGCGGCGCCGCCGTGGCGCGCACGAGCCCGCTGGCCGGGACCGCCCTGGCCGCCGGGGTGGGCATCGCCTACGGACCGCTGCGCCAGCCCGAGGTGATCCTGGCCGACGGCTCGCTGTGCAGCGACTTCGCCGGCGGTTGCATCCCCGCGCCCCCCGACCCCTCGACCGGACGGCCCGCCCGCCTGCTGGCCGCCGCCGTGGCGCCGATCACCGGCCCGCCCCTCCCCTTCTCGGCCACGCCCCAGCCGCTCGTCTACGCCGTCGACGCCGCCACCGCCAGCCTGGTGACCCTCGACCAGCCTCCCTACGGCGTCGGGCCCCGGACGGTCGGGCCGCTCGGCCTGACCGTCACCGCCCCAGCCGCTCTCGCCGTCTCGCGTGACGCCACGCGGGCGTTCCTCGTCACCGGGTCACCGGTTCAGTCCGAGTACTCGGTGAACCTGGCCACCGGGGCGGCCACCCTGATCGGGCCGATCGGGCCGCCGGTGATCGCCGCCATGACGACGATCCCCCCGGCGACTATCACCCAGAACGATCCGGTGACCGGGGCCTACCCCCTGCCCGCCTCCCCCGGCCTCTCCCACGGACCGGTGACCGGTGTGCCCAACCCGGCGGTCGAGGGCCACGACCAGGCCTTCGCCGTGCCGGTGAACCGCGCCGGCGACCCGGCGGGGACGGTGTCGGTGAGGTACACCGCGGGCGCCCCGGGCGACCCCGCGGCCGGCCTCGACTACCTGCCGGTGTCGGGCACCGTCTCCCTGGCCGCCGGCCAGCAGTACGCCTCGTTCTCGGTGCCCGTGCTCGCCGGGCCGGCCCAGCCCAACCCGGTCGGCGAGGTGGAGGTCGCTCTGACCCTCGGCGGCGTCACCGGGGCCCTCGACACCCTGCTGCCCGGGTCGGTCGGCTACGAGATCGTCCAGCAGACGGGGCACGTGGCCAAGCCGGCGCCGTTGACCCCCACTCCGCTGCTCTTGGCCGGCCTGGCCCGGACGGAGACCATCACCGGGGTCCTCGCCCACGGTCTGGCCGTGCCGATCACCTGCGCCCTGGCGTGCAGCGCGCGGGTGAGCGCGACCACCGCCGCCCGGGCCGGTGCCGGCGCCGGTGCCGGTGCGTTGGGTTCGAGGTCGCTCAAGCTGGCCCGGCCGGGGACCTACGTCATCCATCTGCGCCTCAGCGCTCGGGCCCGCCGCACCCTTCGCCTGACTCGCCGCGCGGTGGTCGAGGTGGTCGGTCGGGCTCGCTTCGCATCGGGCGCCGGGGTGAGCGACCACGCGCGTCTGACCCTCCGGCGACGCTAGCCGCGAAAGCCGACCACCGGCTTGAGCTCGCCGGCGGCCCGGACCTCGGCCACGGCGATCGGCCCGGCGACGTCGACGAGGAGGACGGCCATGGCGGGCGCCTCCGGCGACCCGGCCCCGCCCTCCGTCCCCGGCTCGCCCTCCGTCCCCGGCTCGCCCTCCGTCCCCGGCTCGTCCTCCGTCCCCGGCTCGTCCTCCGTCCCCGGCTCGCCCTGTGTCCCCGGCTCGCCCTCCGTCCCCGGCTCGCCCTGTGTCCCCGGCTCGTCCTCCGTCGCCGGCCTCCCGGCCACCGCCCGGCCGTGGGCGGCGGCGGCGGCCTCGGCGCCGTCGAGTGCGACCACGGGCATGATCCGCCGCAGGCCGTCGGCCAGGTCGAGGACCTCGGCGTGGCCCTCGCCCGGCCAGCCGCCGTCGACGGTGAAGGGGCCGATGGCGGTCCGGCGCAGCTCGAGGCAGTAGGCGTCACCGAGGCCGGCGATCAGCGAGCGGACGTAGGTGCCCGAGGAGCAGACGATGCGAAAGGCGACGCGGTCCTCGGCGCGCCAGAGCTCGGCGAACTCGTGAACCTCGACGGTGCGCTCCTCGAGCACCACCGTCTCCCCCCGGCGGGCCTTGGCGTAGGCCCGCTCACCGTCGACCTTGACGGCCGAGTGGGCGGGCGGCCGCTGGCGAACGGCACCGACCGGCAACACGAGGCCGCTCCCAGGAAATACCCCGGTCTCGGTGATGGTGCCCTCGGGGTCGCCGGTGGTCGAGGTGGCGCCGAGGCGGGCGACGACCTCGTAGGTCTTGGGCAGCGCCATCAGGTAGCGCTGCACCCGGGTCGCCCGCCCGAGGAGGAGGATGAGCAGGCCGGTGGCGAACGGGTCGAGGGTCCCGGCGTGGCCGACCCGGCGCTTGCCGAGGGCGTGCCGGGCCCGGGCGACCATGTCGTGGGAGGTGATCCCGGCCGGCTTGTCGGCGAGGATCAGGCCGTCGACGGGACGCCGCCTCCCAGCCGGTCGGCCAGGTCGGCGCGGAGCTCCTCGATGAGGTCGGGGATGGAGAGGCCGGTGGTGAACCCGGCGGCCCGGCGGTGGCCGCCGCCGCCGTGGGTGCGGGCGATGGCCGAGACGTCGACGTCGTCGCCGGTGGCCCGCAGCGACACCTTCTTCTGGCCGTGCTTCTCGGAGGCGAGGAGCTCGCGGACGAGGGCGGCGACCTTCGTCCCCTCGACCGCCCGGAGGTGGTCGATGATGCCCTCGGAGTAGCTCTCCTCGGCCCCGGCCTCGGCGTAGTCGCGCTCGGTGAGGAAGGCGATGGTCAGGCTGCCGGCGTCGTAGCGGACCACCCGCTGGAGGGCCCGGCGGAGGAGATCGAGCTTGGCGTAGGGCATGCCCTCGTAGATCTGGCAGTAGATCGCCGCCACGTCGACCCCGGCCTCGATCAGCTCGGCCGCCATCCGGTGGGCCCGGGGGCCGGTGTTCTCGTAGGAGAAGCGGCCGGTGTCGGTGACCAGGCCGACGTAGAGGGCGTCGGCGATCGGCGGGGTCATGTCGACCTCGAGGGCGTGCATGAGGTCCCAGACCACCTCGGCCGTGCACGACGCCTCGGGAACGACGTGGTTGACGGTCCCGAAGTGGGTGTTGTCGTGGTGGTGGTCGAGGTTCAGGAGGGGGGCGACGTCGCGGAGGACCTGGGCCGGGTTGCGTTCTATGTTGCCGCAGTCGAGGAAGATCGCCGTCCGCGCCTCGAGATCCTCGGGCACCACGCTCGAGGCCCCGTCCAGAGCGAAGAAGCGGTACTCCCGGGGGAGGGGGAACTCGTCGGCGGCGATGAACATGATCGAGTCCTTGCCCAGGGCCTGGAGCACGGCCTGCATGGCCACCAGCGACCCGAGGGCGTCGCCGTCGGGGTGCTCGTGGGTGAGCAGGACGAAGCGGTCGGCCGCCCGGATCTCCTCGACCACCCGCTGGCGGGTGGCGGCCCCGGCGGGCTCGAGCTCGACCCCGGTCATCGGGCGTTCTCCTCGATCAGCCGGTCGACGCGCAGGGCCCGGTCGGTGGTGTCGTCGTAGACGAAGTCGAGGGCCGGGGTCCGCTTGAGCTTGAGCTCCCGGGCGATGGCCGCCTGGAGGTGGCCGTGGGCGTGGCGCAGGCCGGCCAGGGTGCTCTCCCGCTCGTCCTCGCCGCCGAGGACGCTGACGTAGACCCGGGCGGTGCGCAGGTCGGAGGTGGTCCGGACGTCGGTCACCGTGACGAAGCCGACCCGGGGATCCTTGAGCGGCGCCGCGACCGCCTCGGCCAGGACCTGCCGGATCGCCCGGTCGACGCGGCGCATACGCTCGCTGGCCACCGGATCAGGCGAGCTCTCGCTCGACCTGGCGCGTCGCGTAGACCTCGAGCATGTCGCCTTCCTTGACGTCCTGGAAGTTGTGCAGGACGATCCCGCACTCGAACCCGGCGCTGACCTCCCGGACGTCGTCGTTGAAGCGGCGCAGGCTGGCGATGGTGGTGTCGGCGACGACCGTCCCGTCGCGGACGAGGCGGACCCGCGAGCCCCGGGTGATCTTGCCCTCGGTGACGAACGACCCGGCGATCGTCCCGATCCTCGAGGCCCGGAAGGTCTGGCGGATCTCGACCTGGCCGAGGGTGTCCTCGACCTCCTCCGGGTCGAGCATGCCCTCCATGGCGGCCCGGAGCTCCTCGATCGCCTTGTAGATCACCGCGTAGCCCCGGATCTGGATCCCCTCGCGGTCGGCCAGGGCCCGGGCCTCGCCGACCGGACGGACGTTGAAGGCGAGGATGATGGCGTTGGACGCGGCGGCGAGCATGACGTCGGACTCGTTGATGCCGCCGACCCCGCGGTGGATGATGTTGACCGAGACCTCCTCCTGGGGGAGCTTGGCGATCTCGTCCTCGACCGCCTCCAGCGAACCGGAGACGTCGGCCTTGAGGACGAGGTTGAGGTCCTTGACCGCTCCCTCCTGGGCCAGGCGGAAGACGTCCTCGAGGGAGATCTTGCGGCCCGACCGGCGGGCCAGGGCCTCGGTCTTCAGGCGGTTGGCCCGCTCGCCGGCCAGCTGCCGGGCCCGGCGCTCGTTCTCGACCACCCGGACGAACTCTCCGGCCTCGGGGACGCCGTCGAAGCCGAGGACCTCGACCGGCTCGCCCGGAAGGGCCCGCTTGAGGCGGACCCCGGTGAAGTCGTGCATCGCCCGCACCCGACCGAAGCTCGCCCCGGCGACGAGGGCGTCGCCGACCTTGAGCGTGCCCCGCTGGATGAGGATGGTCACCACCGGGCCGCGGCCCGGGTCCAGGCGCGACTCGACGACCGCGCCCGAGGCCTCGGCGCTCGGGTTGGCCCGGAGCTCCTCGAGCTCGGCGACGACCTGGATCGTGTCGAGCAGCTCGTCGAGTCCCTCCTTGGTCCGGGCCGAGACGTCGCAGAACTCGACCTCGCCGCCCCACTCGGCCGGCTGGAGGCCGCGGGCCGTCATCTCGGTGCGGACCCGGTCGGGGGCGGCGCCCTCCTTGTCGATCTTGTTGACGGCGACGATCATCGGGACGTCGGCCGCCCGGGCGTGGTCGATCGCCTCCTCGGTCTGGGGCTTGACCCCGTCGTCGGCGGCGACGACGATCACCGCGATGTCGGTGACCTGGGCCCCGCGGGCCCGCATCGCGGTGAACGCCTCGTGACCCGGGGTGTCGAGGAAGGTGATGGCCCGGCCGTTGTGGTGGACCTGGTAGGCGCCGATGTGCTGGGTGATGCCGCCGGCCTCGGCGGCCGCGACCTCGGTGGTGCGGATGGCGTCGAGCAGCGAGGTCTTGCCGTGGTCGACGTGGCCCATGATCACGACCACCGGCGGGCGCTCGACGAGGTCGGCGTCGGCGTCCTCGAAGGTCACCTCGGCGGAGACGTCGTCGGCGGCGTGGACGATCTCCACCTGCTTCTTGAAGCCGTCGGCCAGGACCTGGATGGCGTCGTCGGACAGCGTCTGGGTCAGGGTGGCCATCTCGCCGAGGCCCATCAGCTTCTTGATCACCTCGGGCACGGCGACCCCGAAGTACTCGGCCACGTCCTTGACCGTCGAGCCGGAGTTGACCCGGACGAGGTCGGTCGCCTCGAGGGCGCTGTTGTCGATCGGGGCGATGGTGTCGTCGTAGCTCCCGCGCCGCCGCCGGCCCCGCCGCTGGGGCCGGCGCTGGGGCTGGTTGGCCGGGCCGGAGTTCGACCGGCGGGAGGCCTGGGAGTCGATGACCACGCGGCGGCGGCCTCCGGGCCCGGTGGCCGCGGCCGGGGCGCGCTCGCCGGTCCGGGAGTCCCGCGTCGGGCGCGAGCGCTGCTGCTCGCCGGCGGCGGCCGACTGCCCCCCGGCGGCGGGCGGCGACCCTGCCGATCCGCCGGCGCCGGCCCCGGCCCCGGCCCCGGCGGACGGGGCCTGGTTGGCGGCGCCGGCCGCGGACGCGGCGGCGGCGGCAGCGGCAGCGGCTGCCCCGCCGCCACCGGCGGCCTGGGCGGCGGCGGCGGCGCCGTTGCCGGTCAGGGCGGCGGTGGCCTGGGCCTCGTCGACGGCCGAGGCCGGCGCCTTGACCTCGATCCCGGCGGCGTGGAGCTTGGCCAGCACGTCCTTGCTGGACATGCCGTGCTCCTTGGCCAGTTCATGTACGCGTTTCTTTGCCATCAGCCAATCGATTCTAGGAGGTTCGGGTTACGAATACGGTCCGGGCTCGGGTTGCCCGGCCATCGGGCCGGGCCGGGTCGGGTCGGGGCCGGGAGGTGGGAGGCGAGGTCGGGGCGAGCAGGTCGGGGGAGGAGTCGGGACCGAGCAGTTCGGGGGCGGCGGCGACCGGACGGCGCAGGGCGCGGGCGAGGACACCGGGGCGGGTGGCGCGCTCGAGGCAGGCGGCGTCGACCTCGGCTGACCGATCCCGGCAGACGTAGGCGCCGCGGCCGGGCCGCCGGGCGGCGGGGTCGGGGACGGCGAGGCCGTCGACGGCGACGAGCCGGAGGAGGTTGCGCTTGGAAGTCGAGCGCCCGCAGCCGACGCACCGGCGCTTGGGATCGGCGGCCGAGGGGGCCGCTATGACGCCTGCTCCGCCGAGGGCGCAGCGCCGACCACCTGGTCGGAGCCGGAGCCCTCGAGTGCCTGGTGGGACTCGAGACCGCAGTAGCGGGAGCCGGGGAGCGAGGCGTTGGGGCAGCGGCGGCCGGTGGACATGACGGCGGCGCAGCGGCCCTGGACGTCCTCCTCCTCGTAGCCGTGCTCGGCCTCCTCGGCGGCGAACTCGCTTTCCGACTTGATGTCGACGCGCCAGCCGGTGAGGCGGGCGGCGAGGCGGGCGTTCTGGCCTTCGCGGCCGATGGCCAGGGAGAGCTGGTCATCGGGGACGATGACCGTGGCCTGCTTGGCGTCGTCGTCGACGAGGACCTCGCGGACCCGGGCCGGGGACAGGGCCTTGGCCACGAAGCGGGCGGGCTCGTCGTTGTAGGGGATGATGTCGATCTTCTCGCCGCGGAGCTCGGAGACGACCATCCGCACCCGAGACCCCCGGGGCCCGACGCAGGCGCCGACCGGGTCGACGCCGTCGGCGTGGGAGATGACGGCGATCTTCGACCGGTAGCCGGGCTCGCGGGCGACGTTGGCGATCTCGACGAGGCCGTCGGCGATCTCGGGAACCTCGAGCTCGAAGAGCTTCTTGATCAGCTCGGTGTCGCGCCTGGACACGATGATCGACGGCCCCTTGGTCGACGGGGAGACCTCCTTGATCACGGCCTTGATCCGCTGGGAGTGGTCGTAGCGCTCGCCGTCGACCTGCTCGGACTTGGGCAGGAGGGCCTCGACCCGCTCCCGGAGCTGGACGAGGGTGTACCGGGAGTCCGACTGCTGGACGATGCCGGTGATCAGCTCGCCGACCCGGTCGCGGTACTCCTCGTACATCATGTCCCGCTCGGCCTCGCGGATCCGCTGGAGGATCACCTGCTTGGCCGTCTGGGCGGCGATCCGGCCGAAGTCGTCGGGGGTGACGTCGCGCTCCTCGATCTGGTCCCGGTACTCGGCGAACTTGGCCGGGTCGATCTCGGGATCCTCGGGCTCGCGCATCTCGCCGGT
>JAXDHJ010000066.1:0-9651 GCA_034664565.1 Solirubrobacteraceae bacterium | reverse complement strand
GCCTTGAGGGCCGAGCCGGTGATGAAGGGGATGTCGTCGCCGGGGTAGTCGTAGACCGAGAGCAGTTCGCGGACCTCGACCTCGACGAGCTCGAGGAGCTCCTCGTCGTCGACCATGTCGGCCTTGTTGAGGAACACCACGATGTAGGGGACTCCGACCTGGCGGGCGAGGAGGATGTGCTCGCGGGTCTGGGGCATCGGGCCGTCGGCCGCCGAGACCACGAGGATGGCGCCGTCCATCTGGGCCGCTCCGGTGATCATGTTCTTCACGTAGTCGGCGTGCCCGGGGCAGTCGACGTGGGCGTAGTGGCGGTTCTCCGTCTGGTACTCGACGTGGGAGGTGGCGATCGTTATGCCGCGGGCCTTCTCCTCGGGAGCGTTGTCGATCTCCTCGAAGCTCTTGGCCTCGCCACCCATCTTCTCGGCCAGGACGTGGGTGATCGCCGCGGTAAGCGTCGTCTTGCCGTGGTCGATGTGACCGATCGTGCCGACGTTGACGTGCGTCTTATCCCGCTCGAACTTCGCCTTACCCACTTTGAATTGCTCCTCTGACTTGAAGTTTGGGCTCGCCGTGTGCAGGCGAACCTGGGAATACTCTCAAATTGTCGGCTCTGCGGCTCCGCGCCTGCCGGATTCCGCTGCTTCCAGGGCTTTCCCGCCCGGCGGCTAGGCCGCCTTGGACTCGCCCATCCGGGTCTCGACGATCTTCTCGGCGATATTCGGGGGGACCTCGTCGTAGCTCTCGAACTGCATCGTGTAGTTGGCCCGCCCCTGGGTGTTCGACCGCAGGTCGGTCGCGTAGCCGAACATCTCGCTCAGCGGGACCCGGCCGGCGACGACCAGGGCGTTGCCGCGGCGCTCCTGGCGCTCGATCCGCCCCCGCCGGCGCGAGAGGTCGCCGATGACCTCGCCGAGGAAGTCTTCGGGCACCACGACCTCGACGGCGAAGATCGGCTCGAGAAGCACCGGCTTGGCCCGGCGGGCGGCCTCCTTGAAGGCGAGCGAGCCGGCGACCTTGAAGGCGATCTCCGAGGAGTCGGTGTCGTGGTACTTGCCGTCGACCAGGGTGACCCGGATGTCGACCATCGGGTATCCGGCCTTGACGCCGTTGACCAGCGCCTCCTCGCAACCCTTCTCGACGGCGGGGATGAACTCGCTGGGGACCGAGCCGCCCTTGATCTTGTTGATGAAGTCGAAGCCCTCGCCGGGGGCCGGCTCCATGTCGATGTAGACGACGCCGTACTGGCCGGAGCCGCCGGTCTGGCGGATGAACTTGCCCTCGATGTGCTTGACCGTGGCCCGCACGGTCTCGCGGTAGGAGACCTGGGGGCGGCCGACGTTGGCCTCGACCTTGTACTCGCGGCGCATCCGGTCGACCAGGACCTCGAGGTGGAGCTCGCCCATGCCGGAGATCTCGGTTTGCCCGGTCTCCTCGTTGGTCTGGACCCGGAAGGTCGGGTCCTCCTCGGCCAGCCGGCCGAGGGCGATCGACATCTTCTCCTGATCGGCCTTGGTCTTGGGCTCGACCGCGACCTTGATCACCGGCTCGGGGAAGATGATCTGCTCGAGCTTGATCGGGTGCGCCGGATCGCAGAGGGTGTCGCCGGTGGTCACCTGCTTGATGCCGACCGCGGCGGCGATGTCCCCGGCGTAGACCTCGGAGACGTCCTCGCGGTCGTTGGCGTGCATCATGAGGATCCGCCCGACCCGCTCGTTCTTGCCGGTGCTGGCGTTCATGATCCGCGAACCGGAGGAAAGCTGTCCGGAGTAGACGCGGAAGTAGGTGAGCTTGCCGACGAACGGGTCGGCCATGATCTTGAAGGCCAGCGCCGCGAACGGGCCGCCCTCCTCGGGGCCACGGGTGGCCTCGCGCCCGTTCTCATCGCCGCGGACCGGCTCGATGCCGGCCACCGCGGGAACGTCGAGCGGGGAGGGCAGGTAGTCGATGACCGCGTCGAGCAGGGGCTGGACGCCCTTGTTCTTGAACGACGACCCGCAGAGGACCGGGGTCATGGCGATGGCCAGCGTCGCCTGGCGGATGGCGTTCTTGAGCACCGCCTCGGGAATCTCCCGCTCCTCGATGAGGAGCTCGACGAGGGCGTCGTCGTAGCGGGAGACCTCCTCGAGCAGGTGCTCGCGGGCGGTGACCGCCTCGACTTGGAGATAGTCGGGGACCTCGCGCTCGTCGATCTCGACGCCGAGGTCGTCCTTGTAGTAGATGGCCTTCATCCGGACGAGGTCGATGATCCCCTGGAAGTCCGACTCGGCCCCGATCGGCAGCTGGATCGGCACCGGGTGGGCGCCGAGGCGGTCGATCATGGTTCGGATGCCCATGTCGAAGTCGGAGCCGATCCGGTCCATCTTGTTGATGTAGGCGATCCGCGGGACCGAGTACTTGTCGGCCTGGCGCCAGACGGTCTCCGATTGGGGCTCGACCCCGGCCACCGAGTCGAACAGGGCGATCGCCCCGTCGAGGACCCGGAGCGACCGCTCGACCTCGACGGTGAAGTCGACGTGTCCCGGGGTGTCGATGATGTTGATCCGGTGGTCGTCCCACTCGCAGGTGGTGGCGGCCGAGGTGATGGTGATGCCCCGCTCCTGCTCCTGCTCCATCCAGTCCATGGTCGCCGCGCCCTCGTGGACCTCGCCGATCTTGTAGGTCCGGCCGGTGTAGTAGAGAATGCGCTCGGTCGTCGTCGTCTTACCGGCGTCGATGTGAGCCATGATCCCGATGTTGCGGGTGTTCTGGAGGGAGAATGCTCTGGGCATAGGTCAGCGCGGGGAGGTGGGTCGTGGCATCAGTCAGCTGGTTTCCGGTCGAGACCTGGGCGAGTCGAGGGCAAAAAAATGGGCCCCTCGGGCCCATGCACACCGCGGGTCAAGGCCCAGTCCGTGTAGCTATCGGCTCGAGTTCTCCATGGGTTCGGTTCGCTGCGACGCGGAGTGAGGGCGCGTGAACGCCGCCGGCCGCCGAGCGACGCCTGACTATAGCAGAGGATTTTCCCCCCCTCCGGGCCGGCGGTCCGGCCTCCTGGGCCTGCGCCTCCTCCTCCTGTCCGGAGGCTTCCTCGGCGGTGGCCTGCTCATCGCCGCCGACTTCTCCACCCTCTACGAGGTCGACGTCCTCACGGTGGTCAAGGCGGCCGTCGCCGGCCACTCCCAGCACGGCTACGCAGTCGCCCTGATCGGGCTCTTCGCCTGCCCGATGACCGTTCTCGCCGCCACCAGACGGCCGGCCATGCTCGGCCTCGGCGTTCTCGGCGTGCTCGCCCTCGCCGTCTCGGCCATCGCCGGCGACTTCCACGACATCCACTCGACCGGCCTCGTCGGCCGGCTCTATGAGAACGCGACCGCCGCCCCCAAGCAGGGCTTCTACTTCGAGACCCTGGGCGGCGTCCTGCTCATCGCCGCCGGTTTCGGGCGCCTCCTCCTCCCTACCGGCCGGGCGCCGGGGGCCGAGCGGCGGGAGTCGGCTGCCGGGACCGGGTCGGACGGACCGCCACCGAGGTTGATGGACGAGGCCGGCCCGGCCGCGCCACCCGCCGGCCCGGCCGCGCCTGGGCCCGACCGGCCGCGCCGCCGGCCGGGGCCCGGGCCGCCGGACGCCCCGACGCGGCGCCCGGCGCCCCCGACAGAGCCCCCGCCGGCCGCGGGCGACGAGGACGCCGCCTGGTTCTGAGCCCGGCTCCCCCGGCGGGTAGCCTGATGGGGCAAACCCATGGTGCCCGTCGCCGGCACCGGCGACCCGCGGGAGGACGAGAGATGGCAGAGACCGGTCCGGGGAGGACGACGTCGATCGTTCGCTACGGCATCCCCGGCGGACTGGCCCTGATCGGGCTGGTGATCCTCGCCGCCGACCAGTCGAGCACCGGGTTCGAGGGCTTCGGCATGTTCGTCGGGGCGGCGGGAGCCGTCCTCCTGCTCAACGTGCTCTACCGGATCGGGGCGCGGGGGGACTTCGAGCGCGACGACGAGGAGTCGGCGCGCGCCCACTTCGACGTCCACGGCGACTGGCCGGCCGCCCCCGCCTCGGCGGGACGCAGATGGAGCCTTCCGGCTGGGGTGGTCACCCTCGAGGCCGAGGAGGCCGCCGCCGGGGACGCGGATGCTGGCGGCGGGAGGCGGACGGGCGCGGAAGCGACGTCCGGCGGCCCGGATCGGCGGCCCGAGCCGGGCACGGGCGCCAGCCGTTCCCGGCGGGCCTGAGCGCGGGGGCCGGCTACCAGCGGTAGTGGGCGAAGGCCTTGTTGGCCTGCGCCATGCGAAAGATGTCGTCCTTGCGCTTGTAGGCGCCGCCCTGCTGGGACTGGGCGTCGAGCAGTTCGTTGGCCAGGCGCTGGGCCATGGTCTTCTCGCGCCGGTTGCGGGCGAACTCGACCAGCCAGCGGACGGCCAGGGTCCGGGCCCGGCGGGCCGGAACCTCCACGGGGACCTGGTAGGTGGCGCCGCCGACCCGGCGGGAGCGGACCTCGAGGGCGGGGGTGAGGATCTTGATCGACTCCTCGAGGGCGACCACCGGATCCTTGCCGCTCTTCTCGGAGAGGATGGCCAGGGCGTCGTAGACGATCTGCTCGGCGGTCGACTTCTTGCCGTCGAGCATCACCTTGTTGATCACCTGCTGGACCAGACGGGAGCGGTGGATCGAATCCGGCTCGACCGGACGGAGCTGGGCGGCTGCGCGGCGGGGCACGGCTAGGGCTTCTTCACGCCGTACTGCGAGCGCGCCTTCTTGCGGTCGGAGACCCCGGCGGCGTCGAGGGTGCCGCGGACGACCTTGTAGCGGACGCCGGGAAGGTCCTTGACGCGACCGCCGCGGACGAGGACCACCGAGTGCTCCTGGAGGTTGTGACCCTCGCCGGGGATGTAGGCGGTGACCTCGATCGACCCGGTGATCCGCACCCGGGCCACCTTGCGCAGCGCCGAGTTCGGCTTCTTCGGGGTGGTGGTGTAGACCCGCGTGCACACGCCGCGCCGCTGGGGGGCGGCGACCTTCTTCTTGCGGCCCTTGCCCGACTTCAGGCCCGGGGTCGAGAGCTTCTTCTTCGGTGGCTTGCGGCCCTTGCGGACCAGCTGAGAGGTAGTCGGCATGCGGCGGCGCATGGTAGCAGGGCGACGGCCGACACCCCGCTGCGCCACCCCTCCGGGCGGACCCGGGCGCCGGCCCCGGCGGCGGGGCCGGGCGCCGGCGGCCGCGGAGCCGGGGCGGGGTCGCGGCCGGTCTATCGCCACGCCGGGAGCAGGAGGCCCCGGAGGCGGGCTGGGCGCTGGCGGCAGCGGCCGGAAGCCGAGCCGGGGCGGGCTCGCGTCTTTCGCCCGGCCGGGAGACGGGGAGCCGGCCGGCGAGGCTAGGCGGTGGCGACGGCGGCCCGCAGCGGAGCCGGGGCGATGGCCGAGGCGACGATGACGAGGACGAGTCCGAGGGCCTGGACGACGATGCCCAGGACATCACCGGGGAGGGGGTCGCCGAAGACGAGGATGCCGCCGGCGATGGCCGAGATGTTGGCGGCGGCGCCGGTCACCGCGATCACGGGGACGGCCTCACCGTCCTGGAGGCCGCGGGCCGAGGCGTAGAAGGCGATCACTGAGGCGGCGGCCGCCACGATGAACCAGGGACTGACCAGCCCGAGCACGCCGTGGGTGCCGACGATGCCGGTGAGGGCCTTGATCGAGACGTCGGAGACCCCGAAGAGGATGCCGGAGGCGGCGCCGAGCATGGTGCCGTGGTGCTCGGCCCGCGCGCCGGCCTGGGGTCCCATGATGAGCAGGCCGCCGATCCCGAAGAGCACGGCCTCGAAGGTGATCATGGCCGGGACCGAGAAGGCGGAGTGGGCGCCGTGGGTGGCGGGCACCGTGACCGCCAGGGCGACGAGCCCGGTGGCGGTCAGGCCGAGGCCGATCCACTGTCGCCGCCCGACCTTGAAGCCGAAGATGCGCTCGGCCATGATCCCGATCATCACCACCCCGCCGGCGAGCACGACCTGAACCACGGAGAGCGGCGCCAGGGCCATGGCCCCCACGTGGAGGATCCACGCGCCTACGGCGATGAGGAGGCCGAGGGCGAACCAGCGCGAGCGCAGCAGGGACTTCGCCGTGCGCAGCGGGTGGCGGACGCACACCGAGGGGACCATGCAGGCGCCCCGGTGCTTGTAGAAGAACGCGAGGTTCGTCACGAAGGCGCAGAGGAGCGCGAGCAGTATGCCGAGTTGGAGCGTCATCAATCAGCGGGGGGCATCGAGCCGGAAGCGGGGGCGGGTGCGGATTCGGTCCCTATCGGCAACCGGTCGCCCGCCCTTGACCATCGGCTCGCTGTGCCGGCAGAGTACCGATGCCGGGTGCCGGCGTCGTGCCATCTGAGCGAATCTTTATCCGGGTTAATGCAGAACAAGTTGCGAACACAACGGCCCCTCTGCGCTTCGATGGAGAGATCTCGCTGTTCGGGTTCCCCCTCAGCGAGCTCCGAAACGGCGCGTTCACTCGATCGGCGGGATCCGCATTTTCTTTCGGCCGCCGCCGGCGGGCACCTGCACGCGCTGGCGAAGAAGTTCGAGCTCGTCTCGTGCAGGGTTGGCTGTGGGGTGAGAGCTGCCTGTCGCCGGGGCGGCGGCGCACGCGGCCAGCGTCGCCGCCCCGCTGGAGGCCACGCCGGCCGCGGGGGCATCACCGGCGGGGACGTCGAGCGCCTCCTCGCCGGGGCGGGACCGGCGCCGGCGGGCCCGGGTCCGGGCCCGCGGGCGGTGGCGGCAAGGGGGCGACTAGTGCTGGTGCTCGTGGACCTCTTCGAGACCGGCTTCGTGGGGATGGGGATGGGCGTGGGTCTCGCCGTCGTGGTCGTGCTCGTGGACGTGCTCGACGTGCTCGTGCTCGTGCGCGGTGTGGGCGTGGGCGTGAACCTCGCCGTCGTGCTCGTGCTCGTGGGCGTGGGGTCCCTCGTGAGTGTGCTCTTCGGTCATGTTGCTCCCGTCTGTTCGTTGCGGTTCGGTTTCGGGTCCGGCCCACCAGGTCTCGGGGGCCGCGGCGCGGAGGTGCTCGACATGGCGCAGGGACTCCTCGAGCAGCGAGGCCACATGCGGGTCGTGCAGGCCGTAGATGGTGTGGCGGCCGTCGCGCCGGCCGACGACCAGGCCGAGATCGCGCAGTATGCGCAGCTGGTGGGAGACCGCCGGCTGCGCCATGGCCACCGCCAGGGTGAGATCGCCCACCGAGCACGGCCCTTCGCGCAGGCGTCCCAGGATCCGCACCCGGCTCGCCGTTCCCAGCCCAGCCATCAACCGGGCGACGCGATGGGCGTCGTCGGGGCTGATGGGGCTGCTCGAGGTGACTCCGTGCACCTGACTCATGCGGTCATGTTGTCATGTGCATCGGTGCATGTCAATGTGGGCAGGCGCCGTCGCGGAGCGATGAGGCGCGACGGCGGCGCCGACGTCTACGCCGGGGCCACGGCGGCCCGTCAGTTGAGGGCGAGGATCGGGTTGATGGCGCTCGCCGTCAGCCCGTAGACGAGCTCGAGCTCTTCGCCGTGGACGAGCGCCTCGGAGTGGCGCCCCGCCGCCGCGGCGGCCTCGAGCCGTCCGGCCACCACCGAGAGCCGCTGGGCCCCGAGGACGGCCGAGCTTCCCTTGAGGGCATGGGCGGTTCGCTGGGCCATGCCGTCGTCGCCGGCGGCGAGGGCGCCCGCCACGGTGGCCGTCGCCTCCCGTGCCTGGTCGAGGAACATCGCCACCAGCTGCCGGCGAACCTGATCGTCGCCATCGCAGATGTCGGCCAGGAGCCGCGGGTCGAAGACCACCGGTGGCCCCTCGCCACCGGCCTCCTCGCCGGAGCTACCCGGGTCGGGGGGCGTCGGAGGCCGCGACACCTCTCGGGCCAGGACCTCGTCGAGGGCGTCGGCCCGTACCGGCTTGCCGACGTAGTCATCCATTCCGGCCCGGACGCACCGCTCCCGGTCGCCCTTGATGGCGTTGGCGGTCATGGCGATGATCGGAGTATGGCGGTGCGCGCCCTCCCGGCGGCGGATCTCGGCCGTGGCCCGGTAGCCGTCGAGCTCCGGCATCTGACAGTCCATGAAGATCGCCTCGTAGCGGCCCTGGGCGTGCATGGCCAGAGCCTCCCGGCCGTTGGCCGCGACCTCGACCCGAAACCCGCGCTTCTCGAGCATGCGGATCGCCACCAGTTGGTTGACCTGGTTGTCCTCGGCCACCAGCACCCGGCCCCGGCTGCCCTCCTTCGCCATTCGCACGTCCTCTGGCCACTGGTGCGCGACCGTGGGGCTCTCCCGGCCCGGGCGCAGGACCCTGGTCATCGTCGCGCGCAGGCGCGGGCGGCGGATCGGCTTGGTCACGAAACCGCTGATCCCTGCTTGCACCGCCGCCGCCCGCGGCATCCCGGAGGAGGTCAGGAGGATCAGCTGGGCCGCGCTCAGCGCCGGATCGGCCTTGATGACCATGGCCAACTCGACGCCGCTCACCTGCGGCAGCCCGTAGTCGATCAGGGCGAGCCGGTGGGGGGCCCCGGCCCGCGCCGCCGCCCGCATCAGCTCGAGGGCGCCGGCCGGGTCGGCGGCCGTCTCGCAGATCATGCCCCAGGCGGTGAGGTCCCGTTCCAGGACCATCCGACTGGTGGCGTTGTCCTCGACGATTACCACCGCCACGCCTTCGAGCCCGAGGTCCGCCTGCCCCGCGTCCTCGACCTGTCCGACTTCGAGGGCCACCGTGAACCAGAAGACGCTGCCACTTCCCAGCGTGCTCCGCACGCCGATCTCGCCGCCCATGAGATCGATCAGCCGCTGGGAGATCGTCAGCCCCAGGGCGGTGCCGCCGTACCGGCGGGTGGTCGAGTTGTCGGCCTGGGAGAAGGAGGAGAAGATGCGCTCCTGGGAGGTCGACGCAATGCCGATGCCGGTGTCTGAGACCTCGAAGCGCAGCCGCACCCTCCCGCCGGCGGCCGCCTCGGCGCCGACCACGACGACCACCTCGCCGGCCACGGTGAACTTCACCGCGTTGGTCAACAGGTTGACCAGGACCTGACGTAGGCGCGGACCGTCGCCGCACACCGCCTCGGGGAGATCGCCGCCGAGCGAGCTCAGGAGCTCGATCCCCTTCTCGTCGGCTGCGGTGGCGAGCATCGCGCACGCCCCCTCGATCATCTCCCGCGGGTTGAACGGATAGCTCTCGATCTCGAGCTTCCCGGCCTCGATCTTCGAGAAGTCGAGGATGTCATCGATCACCGTCATCAGCGCGTCGCCCGACGAGCGCAGCGCCTCGACGTACTCGCGCTGCTCGTCGCTCAGGTCGGTGTCGAGGAGGAGGCCGCCCATCCCGATCAGGCCGTTGAGCGGCGTGCGGATCTCGTGGCTCATGTTGGCCACGAACTCCGACTTCAGCCGTGAGGACTCGATCGCCCGCTCGTGAGCGAGGGCGAGGATCGCTTCGCTGCGCTTGCGCTCGGTGACGTCCTGGCCGGTGCCCGTCATCCATATCGCCGCCCCCGAGGCATCGGTCGCCACCTCGCCGAGCGCATGGATCGTCCTGACCTCCCCGTCGGGGCGGACGATGCGGTACTCGAAGTCGAACCCCCCCGCCCCGCTCACGGCCGTCTCGATCGTCTCGGCCATCTGCGTGCGATCCTCGGGATGCACCAGGGTGAGAACCGACTG
>JAXDHJ010000065.1:0-21547 GCA_034664565.1 Solirubrobacteraceae bacterium | reverse complement strand
GACGAGAACGTCGGCGGGCCATTCGGGAACACCCACATCGCGCTCGGCTCCTCCTACCACGACGCCTACGCCGGCGACCCCGACGGCGTGGCCAAGGAGGAGTGGGCGCGCCTGGGCTTCAACGACTCGAGCGTCCACACCGACATCGTCTCGACCGCCGACCGGACCGTGACCGCCACGCTCGCCGACGGCCGCGAGCAGGTCATCTACCGCGACGGGGAGTTCCAGCTCTGACGCCTCGTCCCCGCGGGACGCGAGGCCCGGGCCCGGCTCAGGGGGGGCAGGTCCCGGCGGAGGCCACGTGGGTGTCGTCGCCGTCGTAGATGGCGACGACGCGGTCGAACGGGCCGCCTCGCACCGTGTCGCGGTACCGACCGCCCGAGCCGGTGGCGACGTGGTGGATCACAGTCGGGGCGTTCGGGTCGACCGGGACGTAGTCGATCTCGATCGGCGCCCCCACCTGGCTGGGCGCGAGGGTCCCGTGCACACCGGTGAGGCTCCCGCTCGGCCCGTCGCAGATCACGCTGAGGGTCGTCTCCACCTGGCTCCCGCCACCGCCACCACCACCGGCCCCGCCACCACCGGTCCCGCCGCCGCCGGACCCGCCGGCCCCGGTCCCGGTTCCACCGCCGCCGGTCGACCCGACGACGGGGCCAGTGTCGGGGCCCGAGCCGCCGGTCCCCGCCGCGCCGCTCCCGCTGGTCCCGGGCGTCGCCCCGCCCCCGCCGGACGCCGTCCCGCCGCCGGAGGGTGCCGGGGAGGTGGAGGGTGACGGCGTCGAGGTCACGAGGGTGGGCAGGCCGCCCGGCGGTGGTGGGTCGACCACGACACGGGCCTGGAAGGCGCGGGCCGGGCCGGTGAGCTTGACGGCGGCGATCAGCGCCGGGTGGCGGCCACGGACCGCTCGGGCGAGCCCGAGGCGCACGAGCGCCTCCCGCCCGGGCCCGAGCGCGAAGCTCCCGCCGCCCCCCCCGCCGCCGGCGAGCGGGCAGGCGCCGGGGGCCGGGCAGAGGATGCGCACCGACCCGGCGCAGCGGGCGACCAGGCAGTCGACGCGGGCGTGAAGGCCGCCCGCGGTATCGGTGTAGAGCCGCACGACGACGGGGCGGGGCGGTGGCCGCAGGCCACAGGCGCCGAGCCCGGTGGCGCGGGTGGCGCCGGCGAAGAACAGGGTCTCGTGCTCGATCGCTCGCTGGCCGCCGGGCGGGCGGGCGTAGGAGGCGATGGCCACGTCGTCGAGGCAGAGGCTCTGCACGCCGCCCCCGGCCGGGGACCAGGCCAGCCGGATCGACCGGTAGTGGACGCCGTCGGCGTGGGCGCGCGCCAGCCGGGCCGAGGCGGCGTCGGGCGCGCGGGTGAGCGTCAGCGCCGAGGAGCCGCGGACCGGGGCCACGGCGACGAGGTTGGCCACCGGGAACGGGGCGCCGGTGACCGGGGTGAGGACGGCGGCGCCGAAGCTGACCGCCCCGGCCGCGGACGGCCCCGCCGCCCCGAGGACGAGGAGCGCGAGCAGCGCCGGCCAGACTCGCGATCTCATGCTTCCCGCAGCCTACCCGCCGAACGGGAGGGCAGGACGTCGGGGAGGTCGTAGCGGGCGAGCAGGGCGACGATGGCGGGGGCGAAGAACCAGGGGACGTAGAGGTAGAACCAGTGGGTGATCCCGAGCTGGAGGGCGATCACCACGGCGGCCACGAGCGCGGCCAGGCCGATGACGTCCGGGCGCCGGGGGACGAGGGCGAGCACGACGGCGAGGAGGACGGCGGCGAGCTGGACGGCAGTCTGGAGCCCTCCGAGCCCGCCGTAGAGGCCCCAGATCGAGAAGGGCGAGCCGCGGGCGGCCTGGTAGGCGACGGTCCGGTCATAGATCGTGGAGACGCTGTCGTGGGCCAGGGCGGGGACGAAGGCGAGCACCGAGGCCGCGGCGAAGGCCAGCCCAAAGGCGAGCACGGCGCGCAGCCGCCGCCGGCGGCTCGGCTCCTCGCGCAGGCCGTGGGTGGCCAGGAGCGGGGCGATGGCCAGCGGGGCGAACTTCGTCAGCCCGGCCAGGGCGGCCAGGACGCCGCGGGCGGGCGGGGAGACCGAGAACAGCAGCGCGGCCAGGATCAGCGCCGCCACCAGCGAGTCGTTGGTGTTGCTCTCGGCGGCGAACAGGGTGAACGGGTAGGCGGCCCAGGCGTAGGCCAGCACGACGCCGAGTGTCGGCCCGCGGATCAGCCGCCCGATCAGGAAGATGAGGCCGATGCAGGCCAGGTCGAAGGCTACGGCGGCCCCGTGGGCGGCCGGGAGGTCGTCCCAGCGGCCGCTGTAGCCGAAGGCCTCGACGAAGGGGACGTAGGCCTCGTAGGAGGTGGGCCCGTAGGTGTCGCCGTGCTGGTTCTCGGACGGGAAGGTCCCGTAGAGCCCCTGGCCGTCGCTGATCCGCTGGGCGCCGATCACCCCGGCGTAGCCGACGTCGATGACGTTGGAGTCGGTGACGTTGAGGGCGATCCGGAAGCCGATGAGGAAGACCAGGCCGATGGTCAGCCAGGAGACGGGGACGGCCAGGTGCAGGCGGGGAGGCGGATCCCAGCCGGGCGGGCGCCGGCGCAGGCCGATCCACAGCATCCGGCCGAGCAGATAGAGGAGGGGCGGATAGGCCAGGGGCACCGACCGGTAGATGTCGGCGTTGTTGAAGAAGGCCAGGGAGACCGAGAAGAGCAGGAGCACGGCCAGATCGAGGTGGAGCATCCGCCGGGGCCGGCGCCAGTCGACGAAAGGGGCGAGGAACAGCAGGCTGAGCGGGATCCACACGTAGAGGGCGTTGACCCGGCGCCCGAAGGCGCCCGGGTAGCCGCGGGCCATCGACCAGGCGACCTGGAAGCCGGTCCACGCCTCGCGCACCTGGCCGGTCGAGTCGTCGATGAGGACCTGGGCGATCTCCCTGCCGCCGACCCGATCGAAGTAGCTGACCTGCCACTGATAGGCGCCCTTCTCGTAGGTCACCGGGTAGGACCCCCGGTGGGCCCGCACCACGGCGGCCACCTTGGGCACCCGGGCCGCGATGGCCTGGATCTGGTCGGCCGAGTGCGAGTGCCCGAGGGGCGGGCGGTCGAGGACGGACGGGCGGACGAGGGGATTGGCCGGGGGGGCCGGGGGGGCGGTGCCCGTGCTCCGGGCGCCGGCCTTGGTGCCCGGGACCGCCGTGGCGCCCGCCGCCGCGCCGCCCGCCGCCGCCCCGAGGCGACCGCGGCCGGTGGCCACTCCCGGCACGCCGCCGCCGGCCGCGGAGCTCGGGCGCTCGACCGGGGCCGACTGGGTGGCGGCGGCGGGTGCGGGGGCGGCGGAGGCGGCGCAGACGAGGGGGAGTAGGAGGGCGCCCACCAGGCCGAGAACGACCGCCGGCCGGTTCAACCGTGCCTTGCCGCGCCCGCCGGGACCCGTCAATCCCCGCTCCCCCGCCGCCCGGTGGCCAGCGGCGGCGCGACCTCGCCGTCCGGCGCCGGCGCCGGCCCCGGCGCCGGGGCCGGGGCCGCGGCGCCGGCGGCCCCGGAGGCCGACCGGGGGCGGGCAGCGCTCCGGGGCGAGCGGCGGGCGGCCGGGCGGCCGGTGGAGCGCACGCCGAAGTGGGCGCGGATGAGGGGGGCGATGTCCTTGATCGACCACTGCTCGCGGCGGACCGTGCCGTCGAGGCCGGCGCAGATGAGGGGGGCGAGGGAGTCGGCGGCGTGGAGC
This sequence comes from Solirubrobacteraceae bacterium, assembly GCA_034664565.1. Lineage (GTDB taxonomy): Bacteria > Actinomycetota > Thermoleophilia > Solirubrobacterales > Solirubrobacteraceae > Palsa-513. The sequence continues at coordinate 17,836 of JAXDHJ010000065.1, read as the reverse complement.
GAGCCGTGGCTGCCGCCGCCGACGTGATGGGCGCCGCCCCAGTCGCAGAACTCGTAGGCGGGGGCGGCGGAGAAGAGGATCTCCCCCGAGGTCGAGCAGGTGAGGGCATCCCAGGCGCGGCCGAGGGCGTCGGGGTAGTGCTCGCTGCGCAGGACGCCGCCGTCGCGCTCGGCGTCGATGGTGGCCAGGTCGCCGCTGACCCGCCAGCGCCGGCCCCGGGGGTCGGCGAGCTCGCCGCCGGGGGCGAAGCGCAGCTCGCCGCGCTCACCGGCGAGCACCGCCCGGGGCCCGTGGGGCGAGTCCTCGCGCCACATGGTGAGGTCGACGCCGGGGATGGCGCGGGCGCGGTTGATGATCTCCCGCCGGAGGGCGGCCTCGGGCTTGAGCAGGTAGATCATGGCCGAGCGCTGGGCCGGGCACAGGGCGATCTCCGCCGCCTGGGGCTGGGTGTCGGCCGGGCGCAGGACGGCGAAGTCGGAGAACTCCTCAGCCAGGGGGATCGACCGCTCGACGGCGCAGTGGGAGTGGTCGGCGGCGACGATCACCGCGTGGCTGTCGAGGAACGCCTCGGCGCCGCCGCCGGCCTCGACCAGGCGGGCGAGCTGGCGGTCGGCCTCGGCGATGGAGTCGACCTGGGCGTGGGGCCCGTTCTTGTGGGAGTGGGCATCGTTGTCGGGGAGGGAGAGGAGGAGGAAGTCGAAGAGGTCGTGCTCGACGAGGTGGACCCCGACGCAGCCGGAGTGCTGGTCGCGGACCCCGGGCATGCCGAGCTGGCCCCGGCAGTTGGTCTCGCGACTGGCGAAGATGTCGGCGTAGAAGAGCTCGCGGGCGCCCATCACCGGGTGGCGCATGAGGACCCGGGAGGCGAAGCGGGTCATGGCGGTGTCGAGCGAGGGCTCGTGGCGGTAGCGGCCGCGATAGATCAGGTAGGTGGTGCAGGCGGTGCGCAGGCCGGCGTCGTCGAGGGACTCGAAGATGGTCGGCACCTCGGGCGAGAGGTGGGCGCGGTTCATGTTGTAGATGAGGTCGGTGAGCTGGCGGGCGAAGCCGGCCTTCCACGAGGCTCGCAGGCTCGAGCCGTACTCGACGTAGCGGGCCTCCTCGCGGTGGTACCAGTTCATCGAGGGGATGAGATGGCGGTCCTGGGCGACGCCGGTGGCGATCGAGGAGGCGCAGACTGGGGTGACCGACGGGAAGACGGCGACGGCGTCGCGGACGTAGGAGCCGCGCTCGATCAGGAGCTCGATGATCGGGGCCTGGCCGGCGGCGACCGCCCGCTCGAGCATCGCCGGCTTGGCCCCGTCGATCACGGCGAGGACGAGCTTCTTCGGCGTCACTTGAGAATGCGCAGCCCGGCGTACTTCTCTGCGGCCCGGCGGCGGGCACCGAGCAGGAGCCGGGCGAAGAAGGCGAGGGCGAGGAAGGAGGCCGGGGGGAGGAAGACGGCGACGGCGGCGAGGAGGAGGGCCACCCCGTCGACGTAGACGGTGAGGGCGTCGCGGGCCGCCCCGGCGGCGAGCCGGGCCCGGGTGCGGGCGAGGAGCCCGCGGGCGGCGAACTGGGCGAGGGTCGCGCAGAGGGCGCCGGCGACCAGGCCCGGCCAGGGGCTGTCGTGGTGCTCGGCGAGCACGGCGGCGAAGAGGACGGCGCCGAGGCCGATCCCGAGGCCGGCGACCGCGGCGCCGGACGGCCCTTCCTCGAAGCGCTCGGCCCCGAGGGTGCGCAGGGCGAGGAGGGAGGCGGCGAGGAGGACGACCACGGCGAGGAGGAAGCCGGTCGACTGGAGGAAGGAGAAGTCGGTGTGGGCGAAGTCGAGGCCGACGCCGCGGTAGAGCTCGAGGCCGGCGCCGGCGAGCACCCCGGCGGCCAGGGCGGGCAGGAACGGCCGCAGGCCGGCCGCGCAGGCCAGGCCGGCTCCTTCGCCGATGTAGAGGATGAGATTGAGCGTGTTCATCGTTCGCTACGGTTCCAGGGCCATGAAGATAGACCACCCCCCGACAGGGTCGCCGTCGGGCGCGGCGAATCTCCGGGGATGAGCACGCCAGCCGGAGGGCGCCCGCCCCAGCGCCCGGCATCCCACGAGCTCGAGCGCTACGCCGGGCTGTTCGCCGGGCGCACCCGGGTCATGAAGTCGTCGGTGATGCGCGACCTGATGGCCATCACCGAGCGCCCGGACGTGATCAGCCTGGCCGGCGGCCTGCCCGACATGTCGACCTTCCCGCCGGAGCTGTTTCGCCGGGTGATGGACGGGATCGCCGACGGGGCGACGGCGCGTGCCCTCCAGTACGGGCCGACCGAGGGCCTGGTGGGGGCCAAGGACTGCGTGATCGACGTGATGGCGGCCGAGGGGATGAGCGTGGCCCGCGATGACATCCTCATCACCACCGGCGGCCAGCAGGTGATCGACCTGGTGTGCAAGACGCTGATCGACCCGGGCGACGTGATCATCGCCGAGGCGCCGACCTACCCGGGGGCGGTGCCGACCTTCTGCTCCTACCAGGCCGAGGTCATCCAGATCGAGATGGATGGCGAGGGCATGCGGATCGACGAGCTCGAGCGGACGCTCGACGGGCTGGCGTCGGCCGGCCGGCGGCCGAAGTTCATCTACACCATCCCGACCTTCCAGAACCCGGCCGGGGTGACGATGTCGCTCGCCCGGCGGCGGCGGCTGGTCGAGGTGGCCCGGGAGCAGGAGCTCCTGGTGCTCGAGGACAACCCCTACGGGCTCTTGCGCTACGAGGGTGAGGCGCTGCCGACCCTGCGGGCGATCGACGGCGGCGACCTCGTCATCTACCTCGGCACCTTCTCGAAGATCCTCTCCCCGGGGATCCGCGTCGGCTGGGCGGCGGCGCCGCGGCCGGTGCTGGCCAAGCTCAACCTCGGCAAGCAGGCGGTCGACCTGTGCTCGTCGTCGATGACCCAGCACTTCGTGGCCGGCTACTTCCGGACCGGCGGCTGGCTCGAGCAGATCGCCGGCCTGCGCGAGCTCTACCGCCGGCGGCGGGACGTGATGCTCGACGCCCTCTCCGAGCACTTCCCGGCCGAGGCCGAGTGGACCCACCCGGCGGGCGGGCTCTTCATCTGGGCGACCCTGCCGTCCTACATCGACACCACCGACCTCCTCGCCCTGGCCCTCGACGAGAAGGTGGCCTTCGTGCCGGGGGAGGCCGCCTTCGTCGACGGGCGGGGGCGCGCGTCGATGCGGCTGAACTTCTCCGGGGTCACCGAGGAGGAGATCCGCGAGGGGATCCGGCGGATCGGCAAGACGGTGTGTGCCCAGGTGGCCCTCTTCGGAGCGGTCTCGGGTTCGCGACATGCGCCGGTCTCGGCGGTTCGCCGCGATCCTCGGCCGGCACCGGCACCGCCCGGGGAACCGCCGGCGCTCGACCCGGGGCTGGCCGACGTCCTCGAGCTTCCCCGGCGCACCGGCGGGGGCCGGGAGGCGCGGCGGCGCCAGTGAGCCGCGTCGCCGTGCTCAAGGGCGGCCGCTCGCTCGAGCGCCAGGTCTCCCTGAAGTCGGGGGCCCGAGTGGAGGACGCGCTCGAGCGGCTGGGGCACGCGACGACGCCGATCGACGTCGGGCACGACCTCATCGAGCAGCTCCAGGCCGCCGACCCGGAGGTGGCCTTCGTCGCCCTGCACGGCCGGGACGGCGAGGACGGAACGGTGCAGGAGCTGCTGGAGATCCTCGACATCCCCTACACCGCGTCGGGGGTCTCGGCCTGCATCCGCTGCGCCGACAAGGTCCTGGCCAAGCACGTGATGCTCGACGGCGGTCTGCCGACGCCGGAGTTCTACGCCTTCAACGAGACGGCGTTCAAGGAGCTCGGGGCGGCGGCGGCGCTCGACGTGATCGAGGGGCGGCTGGGCTTCCCGCTGGTGGTCAAGCCGGCGGCCCAGGGGTCGGCGCTGGGGGTCAAGCTGGCCGGATCGCCGGAGGAGGTGCCGGCGGCTCTGGTCGCCGCCTTCTCCTACGACCGCAAGGTCCTGCTCGAGCGCTACGTCGACGGGCGCGAGTTCGCGGTGTCGATCCTCCACAGCGCCGACGGGAAGTGGGCGCAGGCGCTGCCGGTGCTGGAGGCGGTCAAGCGCCCCGACGACCACGACTTCTTCGCCGCCCGCTACGAGATCGGCCGCACCACCTTCACCTGCCCGGCCGAGCTCCCGTTCGCCGTCGCCGACGAGGCCCAGGACCTGGCGGTGGCGGTCTACAAGCTGATGGGCTGCTACGGCCTGGCCCGGGTCGACATGATGCAGGACGCCGCCACCGGGGAGTTCGCCGTGCTCGAGGTCAACGTCATCCCCGGCCTGACCGAGACCAGCCTGCTGCCTCAGGCGGCCGACGCCGCCGGGATCTCCTTCGACGAGCTGATCGCCCGCATCCTCCAGTCGGCGGCGGCCCGCCCGTAGGGCTCCCACGCGGGGACCGCCCGGCGGTGCGGGGTCGGCGGCCGGGGCTAGGACTCGCCGCCGGCGAAGTCCTCGGGGGAGACCTGGTCGAGGAACTCCTTGAACTTCTCGACCACGTCGTCGGTGTCCTCGACCTCGTGCTCGAACTCGATGGCCGACTCGGAGATCACCTCGTCGGCGGCGAAGATCGGGGCGCCGGAGCGTACGGCGAGGGCGATGGCATCGCTGGGGCGGGAGTCGATCTCCATCTCACGGCCGTTGACGTTGAGGGTGATCGAGGCGTAGAAGGTGTTCTCCCGCAGCTCGGTCACCGCGATCTGGGTGCAGCGGACCTCGAGCTCGCCGAGCATGGCGCAGAGCAGATCGTGGGTCATGGGCCGCGGGGTGGTCGCGCCCTGGAGCTTCATGAGGATCGACGCGGCCTCGGGGTGGCCGATCCAGATGGGCAGGAACTTGTTGCCCTCCACCGTCTTCAGCAGGACGATCGGCTGCTTGCCGACCATGTCGAAGCTGACGCCGTATATGACCATCTCCTGCATTTAGCTCCAGCCTCCGGGAACAGCTCAAGTATAGGTAGCCGCCCCGGCCAGCCGGCGGGGGCGGCGCGAGGCGAGGTGGAGGGTGAGCATGCCGGCGAGGATGAAGGGTACGAAATTGACCACGTGGAGGACGATGGCGAAAGGCAGGGCGTCGGTCTGGGAGATCCCGTAGGCCTTGAGGGCGAGGACGCCGGCCGCCTCGAAGACGCCGACCGCGGCCGGGGGGGCGGGAATGATCATGGCCAGGCCGATGGCCACGATGACGAGGACGCCGGCGTCGAAGCCGAGGTGGGGCTGGAAGGCGAGGAGGACGAGCCAGGCCCAGAAGGCGGACATGAGCCAGATGCCGATGCTCCAGACCAGGGCCTCGAGGGCGACCCGCCGGTCGCGCAGGCCGCTGAGCCCGGCGGCCAGTTCCACCCCGGCGCGCTCGACGCGCTCGGCCGAGAGGCGGGGCAGGCGGGCGAGCGGGCGCAGGACGAAGCGCAGGGGCCGGTCGCCGTGGACGGCCAGGACCCAGATGATCGCCCCGAGGAGGGCGGCCGTCACCCCGGCGAAGACCGCCGCCGCCCCGAACCAGCCGACCGCCGGCAGCCAGGGGGCGGCGCAGAAGAAGACGATGAGGATGGAGAGGACGTCGTAGGCCCGCTCGACCACCACCGTGCCGACGATCTCCGCCGGGGGGGTTCCGGCCCGCTGGGTGAGGGCGACGACCCGGGCGGCCTCACCGGCCCGGGCGGGCATGATGTTGTTGAACAGGTAGCCGATCATGGTGGCGGCGCCGACGGCCCCGAGCGGCGGGCGCCGCCCCGGGGCAAACAGCGAGCGCCAGCGCAGCACGCGCATCATGGTGGCGGCCACGAAGGCGGCGAAGGCGGGGAGCAGCCACCAGTAGTTGCTCGTGCGCAGGGCGTGCCAGGCGTCGTCGAAGCGGACGTGGCGGACGGCGAGGTAGATGAACAGGGCGGCGAGGACCATGGTGAGGACCGAGCCGACCAGGCGTCCTCGGGAGCCGCCGCCGCCGCTACGGGCCGCAGGCGCCGCGGGCGAGGCGCCCGGGGCGGGCGAAGCGGACTCGGCGGCGGGCCGGGCGCCGGGGTCCGGTCCGCGGCCGTCCTCGTTTGCCTGGGCGCCCACGGCACGAGCCTACCAAGCACCCCCTGACCGATCCGCCGCCCGGCGGGAGCCCGACGGGGGCCTGTTAGGGTCGATGGCGGTGCTCGTTCCCGCCGCCATCGACAGCACTCCCCTCACCGTGGTCGCCGTCGCCTCCCTGGTGCTCGGCTACGGCGGGATCTGGGCGCTCTGGCATTTCGTCTTCAGCTCCAAGCGCCACCACGACGACGACGTCGACCAGGCCCGGCGCCTGCCCGGACCGGGGGAGGAGTAGCCGGCCGCCCCGGGCGGCACACTCAGGGCAGCCGGCTGCCGAGGGCGAGGGAGGCGCCGGCGGCGGCGGCGAGGAGGAGGAGGCCGGCGACGGCGAAGGAGCTGCTCACGTCCTCCTTGCGGGTGGCCGTGCCCAGCTGACTGCCGAGCCGCTGGTAGATGGAGTTCAGCGACCCGGCGCTGTCGGCGGTGAAGGTCTGGGCCCGGCTCGCCTTGGCGATGGCGGCCATGAGCTCGGGGTCGGGCGGGGCGGCCAGAGGGGCGCCGAAGGGGTTGGGGTTGGGCACGGTGGCGTTCTGGGTCCCGAGGGCCACGGTGTAGATGGGGACCTTCTGGGCGGCGGCGGCCGCGGCCACGGTGAGCGGGTCCTGGCCGGCGTTGGCGGTCCCGTCGGAGAGCAGGACGATGGCCGCCGGGAGCTTGGGGCCCTGGTGGAGGAGCTCGAGGGCGAGGGCGAGGGCGTCGCCGGTGGCGGTGGCGCCGAAGGCGAGCTGGGCGGCGACGATCCGCCGGGCGGCGGCGTGGTCGAGGCTCGGCGCCTGGACCGAGTCGGCGGCGCTGCTGAAGGTCACCACCCCGATGCGGACCTGCGCCGGCATGCGTCCGATGAAGGTGGTCGCCGCCTTCTGGGCCGCGGCCAGCCGGCTCGGCCGCACGTCGGTGGCGTCCATCGAGCCGGAGTGGTCGAGGACGAGGACGATCGAGGCCCGGCCCACCGGGATGTGGACGGCGCGCTGCGGCCGGGCCAGGGTGAGTGCCAGGACGGCGAGCGCGGCGAGGAGGACCGCCGTGGGGAGGTGGCGCCGCCAGGGCGAGCTCGAACCGGCGGCGAGGCGGAGCGCCGGGAGCGCGGTGAAGCGCACGGCGTAGCGCCGGGCCCGCCGGCGGGCGGCGAGGTGGGCGGCGAGGGCGAGGGGGACGAGGAGGAGCCCGAACAGCCAGAGGGGCGAGGCGAAGCTCATCGCAACCGGCGTCCGAGCTCGAGCAGCCAGTCGCCGTCGGTGGAGAGGACGGCGTGATCGACCCGTACCCGCTTGAGCTCCTGGGCCAGCGTGGCCCGGCGCTCGGCCTCGAGCTCGGCGAAGCGCCGGCGCACCCGCCGCGAGGTGTCGACCTCGAAGGTCTCCCCGGTCTCCGGGTCGACGACCATCAGGCGCCCGGCGGCCGGGAGCTCCTGTTCGCGGGGGTCGCCGACCTCGACGGCGAGGACGGCGTGGCGGGCGCGCAGGGCGGCCAGCGGGCGCAGCCAGTTCTCCTGGTCGCGGAAGTCGGAGATGACGGCCACCAGCCCGGGGGCCCGGGAGCTCAGGCCGATCTGGCGCAGGGCGTGGGCCAGCCCGGTCGGGTCGCGGTGCCCGTCGCGGGCCACCCCGGCGGCCAGGACCCGGCGCAGGGCGAGCATCCCGGGGCGGGAGGAGCGCGGCGGATGGAGGTGGACGGCGCCGGCGCCGAAGGTGACGAGGCCGAGGCTTCCGGCCCGGCGGATGGCCAGGCGGCCGAGGACGAGGGCGGCCCCCTCGGCCACGTCGGCCTTCAGGCGCCGGGCGGTCCCGAAGGCCATCGACGGAGAGACGTCGAGGACGACCCAGGTCACGTGGGTCCGCTCGGGTACGTGGAGGCGGACGTGGGGCTCGCCGGTGCGGGCGGTGGAGGCGGCGTCGATGTTGCGCACGTCGTCGCCGGGCTCGTAGGTCCGCAGCTGGGCGAGCTCGGTCCCGGCACCGACGCTGGCCGCCCGCAGGTCGCCGGGCATGCCGTGGCCGGAGCGGCGGACGAGACCGAGGCCGAGGGCGTCGATCAGGCCCTGGGGCATGGCCCCCGGGCCCTGCCTCCCGGCGGGGGGCTCGGTGGCCGCGGGCTCCTTCACGCCGCCCGCTCGGCGGCGCGGATGTGGTCGTCGAGGGGAACGGCCACGGTGGCCAGGATGCGCTCGAGCAGCCCGTCGGCGGTGACCCCTTCGCTGAGGGCGTCGTAGGAGAGGACGATGCGGTGGCGCAGGACGTCGGGGGCGAGGTCGCGGAGGTCCTCGGTGGTGACGTGGCGGCGGCCGCGGAACATGGCCAGGACCCGGGCCGCCCGGACCAGCCCGAGCGACCCGCGGGGGCTCGCGCCGAACTCGATGAACTGGGCGATGTCGGGGACGCCGTAGGCGGCGGGATCGCGGGTGGCGCTGGTCAGCGAGACGGCGTAGCCGATCATCTCGCGGTCGACGAGGACCGCCTCGGAGGCGGCGGCGAAGCGCTCGAGGTCGGCGATGTCCAGGCGCCGGTCGACGGCGATGGGCGGGCCGAGACTCCGTCCGACCACGGCGGCCTCCTCGCCGAAGGACGGGTAGTCGACGACGATCTTCATCAGGAAGCGGTCGACCTGGGCCTCGGGGAGGGCGTAGGTCCCCTCCGACTCGATCGGGTTCTGGGTGGCCATGACGAGGAAGGGCCGGGGGACGGGGTGGGTGACGCCGCCGATCGTCACCTGCTGCTCCTGCATCACCTCGAGCAGCGCCGACTGGACCTTGGCCGGGGCGCGGTTGATCTCGTCGGCGAGGACGAAGTTGGCGAACACGGGGCCGAGATCGATGTCGAAGCGGCCGGTGTCGGGACGGTAGATGCGGGTGCCGACGAGGTCGGCGGGGACGAGGTCGGGGGTGAACTGGATGCGGCTGAACGAGCCGCCGAGGACCTGGGCCAGGGTCTTGACGGTCAGCGTCTTGGCCAGCCCGGGCACGCCTTCGAGCAGGACGTGGCCGCCGGCGAGGAGGCTGACGAGCAGGCGCTCGAGCATGGCCTCCTGCCCGACGATCACCCGCTTGACCTCCGAGAGGGCCTCCTGGAGCTCGATCCGCGGATCCTCGGAGAGTCCGAGGTCGATCTGGGTCATGTGCGTGTGTCTCCTTCCTAGATGAGTCGGCCGAACCACAGGAGCGAGGCGCCGCTGCTCACCAGGAGCAGGACGAGGCCCGAGCCGACGAAGTACCCGGCGACCTGGTGCTGGACGGTGCGCCGGCCGAGCTGCTGGCCGAGATGCTGGTAGACGGTGCTCAGGCGCCCGGCGTCGGCGGCGCTGAACGTGCTCCCGCCGGAGAGGCGGGCGATCTCGGCGAGGGCGGCCGAGTCGGGGGGGACTGCCCGATCGACGGTGGTCCCGTCGCGGCGGCGGACGGCGATCGTCCCCTGGGCGGTGCCGAGGGACACCGTGTAGATGGGGATGTGCAGGCGGGCGGCGTCCCGGGCGGCGATCAGGGGATCGGCCCCGCTCGTCGTCTTGCCGTCGGAGAGGAGGACGATCGCCCCGGGGGCCTGCTTGCCGGTGGGGGTGCGCAGGGCGCCGAGGATGCCGAGCGACTCCTCTATGGCGTTGCCGGCGGCGGTGCCCCCTCCGGGCTGGAGGTGGCCGAGGGCGGCGAAGGTCTCGATCCGGTTGCGGGAGGGTGGGGCGAGCAGGGTCGGCGACTGGTTGAACTCCATCACCCCGATCCTCACCTCCTTGGGCACCCCGAGGACGAAGGTGTTGGCCGCGCGCTGAGCGGCGCTGACCCGGTTGGGGGCGACGTCGGTGGCGAGCATGGAGCCGCTGACGTCGGTGGCGAGGATGATCGATGCGCCGGTGACGGGCACGGCGGCGCTGAGCTGGGGGCGGGCGATGGAGAGGATGAGGGCGACGATCGCCGTGAGGAGGACGAGCATGGGCAGGTGGCGGCGAAAGCCGGGGCGGCGGGGCATGACCGAGGGGGCGAGGGCGGGGGCGGCGAAGGCCTCGACCAGGGCGCGCCGCCGGCGCTGGCTCCCGAGGTACCAGTAGACGGCCGCCGGGACGGCGAGGAGGACGAGCAGATAGCCGGGCGCGGCGAAGCTCACCGGCGCCACGCCGGTCCCCGGCCCGGCCCGCCGGCCGCGAGCCGAGGGGCGCGGGGGAGCGCGGACGAGCAGGCGGCGGTCATCGTCGGCTGACGGTAGGGGCTGTGGTTTAGCTGTCTCTAAAGGGAGCCTCAGGAGAGGCTCAGAATGCGGCGGCCAGGGCGGCGACCAGTCCGGGCAGGGCGGCGGGGCCGGCGGCGGCCCGGCGCTGCCAGGCGGGATCGGGGCGGTCGCTGATCTCCTGGATGGTCTCGAGCTCGGCGGCGCAGCCGAGATCCTCGGCGTGGGGGCCGGCGGCGGCCACCGTCTCGGCCAGGAGCTCGCGCAGGGGGACGCGGCGGCCGGCGGTGGGGTCGATGAGCTCGGCCTCGACCCCGTCGCGGGCGGCGAGGAAGCGGTTCTCGGCCAGGACCTCGGGGGCGCCGACGAGATCGGGGGAGGCGAACCCCTCCTCGACCTCGAGGCGGACGAGGCTCTGGACGAGGGCGACGAGGGCGGCCGAGCGGCTGAGCTCGGTCTGGGAGTCCATGATCCGCACCTCGATGGTGGCGAAGCGGGGCTGGAGGCGCACGTCCCACCAGAGGAAGGTCGGCTCGGGGAAGGCGTCGCAGCGCAGGAGGAGGTCGATCGACTCGACGTAGTCGGCGTAGTCCTCGAACGCCCGGGGGATCCCCACCCGGGGGAAGCCCTGGAAGAGCGGGGTGCGGGCGGAGGCGAGGCCGGTGTCGCGGCCCTGCCAGTAGGGGGAGTTGGCCGAGAGGGCGAGGAGGAGGGGTACGTGGGCGCGCATCTGGTTCAGCGCCCGGGTGGCCTCGGACCGGCCGGGGAGGGCGACGTGGACGTGGAGGGCGAAGGTCGGCTCGCGGCGGGCGAGCTCGCGCATCGACCCGTGGAGCATCTGGTAGCGGGCGCCGGAGGAGATCCGGGTGTCCTGCCAGACGGCGAACGGATGCATGCCGGCGGCGGCGGCCCGCAGCCCGAGGGGGCGGAGCTCGGCGGCCAGCTCCTGACGCAGCCAGCGCATCTCGGCGATCCCGGCGGCGACGGTGGGGTGGACGTCGGTGCGCAGCTCGAGGGCCGAGCCGTGGGTCTCGGCCCCGACGTGGTCGACCAGGGTCTGGTCGAGGACGGCGAGGACGGCGTCGATCTCGGCGGCCAGAGCCCAGTCGGTGGGGTCGAGGAGCATGACCTCCTCCTCGATGCCGATCGTCCACGGGCTCCGCGCGCAATCCGCGTCCCAGTGGGCCCAGTCCGGCTCGCGACGGCTCGCCTTGGCGACGGCCTCAGGCGGCGGCGGCACCGGCGAGGGCCTCGGCGTGGGCCTGGGCGGCGAGGACGAGGCGCTTGAACAGCGCCCGGTGGCGGCGCTGGGCGACGAGCGTCTCCGCGTGCCACTGGACGCCGAGGAGGAAGGGCCGGCCGGGGGCCTCGACGGCCTCGATCGTCCCGTCGGGGGCCCAGGCCACCGGGCGCAGTCCGCGGCCGAGGAGATCGATGGCCTGGTGGTGGAAGGAGTTCACGGCGAGCCGGCCGGAGCCGAGGACGTCGGCGAGCATGCTGTTGGGGGCGATCCGGACGTGGTGGCAGGTGTAGGTCCCGGCCGCCGTCTGGCGGTGGAGGATGGAGCCGTCGGTGACCTCGGGCAGGTGCTGATGGAGGGTCCCCCCGCGGGAGACGTTGATGGCCTGGGCTCCGCGGCAGATACCGAGGATGGGGATGCCGCGGCGGTCGGCGGCCCGGGCCAGGGAGACCTCGAAGGCGTCGAGGGCGGGCTCGGTCGGGCCGAGCATGGCGTGGCCGGGCGCCCCGTAGGCGATGGGATCGAGATCGGGCCCCCCGGAGAGGAGCAGGCCGCAGAGGCTGGAGAGCAGCGACGGGATGGCGGCTCCGCGCAGGGGGGGCAGGACGACGGGGATCCCGCCGGCCCGCTCGACCGCCTCGAGGTACTTCAGTCCGAGCGCCATCTCCGGCTGTCCGGGCTCGCCCTCGGGACGCTGGGCGACGTTCTCGGCCCGGCGCAGCTCCGACGTGGTCACGCCGATCAGGGGACGGCTCACGCCAGCACCCAGGTGTCCTTGGCGCCGCCGTTCTGCGAGGAGTTGACCACCAGCGCGCCGGGGTCGAAGGCGACCCGGGTCAGACCGCCGGGGATGACCTCGATCTCCTCGCCGCTGGCCATGACGAAGGGCCGCAGGTCGACGTGGCGGGGCTCGAGGTGTCCGTCGCAGACGGTCGGCTGGCGGGAGAGGATGACCATCTCCTGAGCAATGTAGAGGCCGGGGTCGCCGGCCACGGCGACGGCCGCCCGCTCGACGTCGCGCGGATCGGCGTGGGGGCAGACGACCACCCCGGCCCCGCCGTGTCCGCTGCGCGGCTTGATCACGAGCTCGGCGATCCGCTCGAGGACCATGGCGCGCTGGTCGGGCCGGCTGAGGTCGTAGGTGGGGACGGAGCGCAGGAGAGGCTCCTCGCCGAGATAGAAGCGGACGATCTCCTCGACGTAGGCGTGGATCAGCTTGTCGTCGGCCACCCCGGTCCCGTAGGCGTTGACCAGCCCGAGGCGGCCGGAGCGCCACGGCTCGGCCAGGAGCTCGCCGACCGGGGTGAGGCTGCCCGCGGCGTCGTAGAGCCGGTCGGAGTCGGTGCGGCGGTAGACGACGTCGACCGGCTGGCGATGCTCGCCGGCGAGGAGGCGGCCGCGACGGAGGGTGAGATCGGCCGGGGTGACGAGGAGGACGCCGAGCTCGCGGGCGATGGTGCTGTGCTCGTAGAAGGCGGCGTTGTGGGGGCCGTCGCTGAGCACGGCCGTCGTCGGCTCGTCGACCTCGTCGGGGGCGGCGGCCCGCAGGGTGCGCCCGAGGAGCTCGTAGGCGTCGGCCAGGGAGCGGACCTCGAGGCCGTCGGGCACGGGGAGGCTGGCGGTGAGGGCGTCGCGGGCGGCGATGGCGTAGGTCAGCCCTGAGGGGGTGCGGACGTTGTCCTCGAGGACCTTGAACTCCCCGTCGGTGTCGCGCACGACATCGAGGCCGGCGAGGGGGATCCAGGTCGCCGGCGGACGGTCGAGCCCGACGAGCTGGGGCTCGAAGTACTCGGCGGTGGTGATGGCGGCCCGGGGCACCACCCCCTCGGCGAGGATGCGCTGGGCCCCGTAGACGTCGGCGACGAAGCGGTTCAGGGCGCGGACGCGCTGGATGAGGCCGGCGGCGAGCGGGGCCCACTCGGCGGCGCTGATCACCCGGGGGACGGGGTCGACGCGGAAGGCGTCGTGGCCGCGCCTGGACCCGAAGGTCACGCCCCGCCCGCGCAGCCGGGTGGCCACCTGGTCGGCCAGGCGGGTGAGGTCGACGCCGGCGAGGGTGGCATCCACCAGGTCGCTCGCGTCCTCGTGGGCCGCAGGCTGGGCCCGGTCGCCGCTGCCGCTGAGCGCCATGGCGAGATTATCGGGGCCGGCACCGGCGATCGACCTTGGCCCGGTGTCCAAACCGGGCGACCTGACTCTGGACCGGCGGTACCCCCCGGCGAGGGTCAGGACTCGAGTCGGCAGGGGGCGAGTCGAGGTTCGCCGGGCGCCGGGCGCCGCCGCCAGGGCCGCCGCCGGCGGGCGGGACGGGGGGGCCGGGTGGCGGCCAGGAGGATGAGCTCGCGCTGGCGCTCGGCCGCCATCAGCTGGGTGAGCAGGGTCATGACCGTGCCTCGGACCGGTGGCCGGCGGGACGGAGCTCCCGGCGGCCCAGGGGGCGGCGGCGGCGCTCGGGCGGGGGCTCGACCGGCCGGGCGGCGTGGAGGCGGAGAAGGCCGACGAGCGGCGCGGTGGGGGCGAAGGGGTCGGCGACGACCCGGCCGGTGGCCAGGGAGATGGCGGCGAGGAGCCGGCCGTCGCCCTCGGCGAGGAGGACGGGTCCGCGGGGCACCGGGGCGCTGTCGAGGGCGGCCAGGCGGCGGACCCCGGCCGAGTCCGCGGGGGCTTCGGGCCTGATCGTCACCTGGCGGGGGGCGGGTGTGCTCATGAGAAGAAGATGTCAGCGCCGGTCCATTACTGCAAATGATCGTTTGTCATCTGTGCGATAACATGAGGTAATGCTTGATCTCAACCGCCTGCGGGTTCTGCGCGAGGTGGGCCGCCAGGGCTCGTTCTCGGCGGCGGCCGCGGCGCTCGCCTACACCCAGCCGGCGATCTCCCGGCAGATCGCCACCCTGGAGCGAGAGCTCGGGGCGACACTGGTCGAGCGCAACCCGCGCGGGGTGCGTCTGACCGAGGCCGGGGAGGCCCTCGTCGTCCACACCGAGGCGATCCTCGCCCGGATGGCCGACGCCGAGGACGAGGTCAGGGCGATCGGCGAGGTGCGGGGCGGTCGTCTGCGGATGGCCGCCTTCCCGACGGCGGCGGCGACGGTGGCGCCGCTGGCCATCGCCGCCTTCCGGCGGGCCCACCCGGAGGTGAAGCTGAGCCTGACCATGGCCGAGCCGGCGGACGCGCTCCCGGAATTGCTGTGCGGCGAGCTCGATCTCGCCTTGAGCCTGGCCGGCATGGACGACGCCCTGACCGCGGGAATCGATCGCCTGTTTCTCTTCGAGGACCCGATGTACATCGCGCTGCCGGCCAGCCACCCCCTGGCCGGCCGGCGGCGGATCGGCTTGACCGACTTTCGCCACGAGGAGTGGATGCTGGGCACGACCGACCGCTGCCCGGACGCCCGCCTCTTCGCCGACGCCTGCCGGGAGGCCGGGTTCGAGCCGAAGCTGACCTTCCAGAACGACGACTACGCGGCGATCCAGGGGTTCGTGGCCGCCGGGGTGGGCATCGCCATGATTCCCGACCTGGCCACCACGAGCGTGCGCGAGGACATCGTCCTTCGCAGCCTCGGACCCCGGGGCCCGGTGCGGCGGATCGTGGCGGCGACCAAGGCAGGGGGGTACCGGTCGCCGGCGGCCCAGGCGATGCTGGAGATCCTGGTGGCGGCGAGCGCCACCTGGGTGGACTCGCGCTCGCTGGTCGAGCTGGCGGCCTAGCCGGCCGGCTCGGCGGGGCGGCTAGAGGGACTGGACGACGAGGTAGTAGAAGCAGGCCCCGAAGGCCGCGGCGGTGGCGCCCCAGAGGGCGGCCCAGCCGCCGGCCTGGCGCCGGGTCATCTGGGGGCGCCCGACGGCGAAGATGAAGAACCACTCGAGCAGGACGCTGACGATGATGAACACCGCCGGGCTGAGCCGGCCGAAGATGGCGCCGACGACGAGGAGGATGACCGGGACCCCGGCCACGGCCCCGGCGGCCGAGAGGGTGAAGACGAGCTGCTCGTTGAAGTGATCCCGATAGAGGGGGATACGCGGATCGAAGGCCGCCCCGATCTTCCTCTGTTCCTGGCGCTCCACGGGGCGGGATCATGCCACGCCGGGGGGGAGGGCGGATCCCTGGTCGCCGGTGTCCGTCCTCGCCGGTCCGCCGCCTGGTCGGCTCGGCCGGTCGGGGCGACTAGATTGGGCTCGCCATGCCGGTGACCGTCTGCGCCCTCGCCATCGCCCCGGTCAAGGGGATGCGGCTGGTGGGGGTGGAG
Organism: Solirubrobacteraceae bacterium; assembly: GCA_034664565.1. Classification (GTDB taxonomy): domain Bacteria; phylum Actinomycetota; class Thermoleophilia; order Solirubrobacterales; family Solirubrobacteraceae; genus Palsa-513. The sequence continues at coordinate 2,095 of JAXDHJ010000065.1, read as the reverse complement.
GAGCTTGAGATCGGGCCGAGCGGGCCGGTCGGCGACCGGGCGTTCGTGGTGGTCGAGGCGGGCGGCGAGCATGACCTGGTCTCGACCGAGCGGACACCCGAGCTCCTCCAGGTGACTCCCGACTGGGACCGGGTGGGGGCGGGTCGGCTCGAGCTGCGCTTTCCGGGCGGGGAGGCGGTGGCGGCGGTCCCGCGGGCGCAGGAGGCGGTGAGGACCCGGCTCTACGACGGCCGGAGCCTGAGTGGCCGGCTGGTGGCGGCCGGGCCGCTGTGCCGGGCCCTGTCCGCGCACCTCGGCCGGGGGGTCCGGCTGATGGCGGTGGACGGCGGGGAGACCGGGGCTGACGACTTTCCCGTCACCCTGATGTCCCGGGCCTCGCTGGCGGCGGTGGGCGAGGCCCTGGGGACGGGGGAGCCGGACCCGCGGCGGTTTCGGATGACGGTGACCGTCGAGGGCGTCCCGGCCTGGGAGGAGCACGGCTGGCCGGGGCGGGAGGTGGCAGTGGGGAGAGAGCTGCGGCTGCGGGTGATCGATCCGGTCCCCCGCTGCGTGGTGACGACGAGGCACCCGCAGGAGGGAACCCGGGACGCGCCGGTTCTGCGGGCGCTGGCCGGGCTGCGGGGCAAGGATGACGTGACCTTCGGTGTCTGGTGCCAGGTCGCCGCCGCCGGGGTGGTGCGCCGGGGGGACGCGGTCAGGGTGATGGGTGGCGAGCGGTCAGGGTGAAGGGTGGCGAGGGGAGGCTGGGGCGCATGGGCATGTCCTCGGCCTAGGAGTCGCAGGAGCGGCCTTGGTCGAGCGCAGCCGGGAGAACCCCGAGGACCTCGAACGCCGTGCCCGCCGCGGTGGGGAGCGCTGCTCTGGCGCGCGGCGGTCGACTGGGCGGGGCAGCTGGTGGACGAGGGGGCCGGCGAGAGTAGAGTCAGGCAGGCGTTTGTCTGAGGAGCCCACGGAGGAGGTTTTTCATGCTTGTTCAGGGTCATGCCCGGCGGATGGGGCGGGTCGCTCTCGGGACGTTGGTGCTGGGCGGGGCCGGGGCGGTGATGACGACCGGAGCGGACGCCGCGGTGTTCAAGCACAAGGCGAGACACAAGCCGCATCGGGTGGTGAACCGGACCGGAGCCGTCTACGTCGAGACCAACGAGGCCCCGATCAACCAGGTCGTCGTCTTCAATCGGGCGGCGAACGGGACGCTCTCGGTCCGCCAGCGCGTCCCGACCGGAGGCGTCGGCGCGCCGTCACCGGCCTGCGCGATGCCGCCGCGGCTCCCGATCTGCCCGATCGTCGACTCGCAGGGGGAGGTCAACCTGGCGGCCAACGGCCGGGTCGTCTTCGCGGTGAACGCGGGGAGCAACACGATCAGCTCGTTCCTCGAGACCTCGCTCGGACTCATCCTGATCGACCGCAAGCCGTCGGGCGGGATCTTCCCGATCAGCATCGACAGCCGGGGCAACGTCGTGTATGTGCTCAACCAGCTGAGCGGGAACATCGCCGGCTTCCGCTTCGCCTCGAACGGCACGATGACGGCGATCCCGGGGTCGACCCAGTCGCTCTCGACCCCGGGCCCGGCCGGCGCCGGGGCCGAGGTCCGCTTTGATCCGAGCGGCCGGACGCTGACGGCGTCGGAGCGTGGCACCAACAGGATCGACACCTTCGTGCTGGGTGGCGGCGGCGTGGCCGGTCCGGCCATCGCCCACCCGTCGGCCGCGGTCGGACCGTTCGGCTTCGCGTTCGACTCACGCAACCACCTCATCCTCTCCAACGCCCTGTCCCAGATGGCCGGGGCGGCGACGACGTACGGCGAGACGCCGGGGGGCGGCCTGACGCCGATCGACAACAAGTCGACGAGCGGCGGGGCGCCGTGCTGGGTGGTGGTGACCCCGGACAACCGGTTCGTCTACATCACCAACACGACGACCAAGACGATCGCGCGGTTCGGCCTCGGAGCCGACGGGCGGCTGACCCTGCTGGGGACGACGCCGACCCTGAATACGCCGATGGGGCCGATCCTGTTCCCGACCGATGAGGCGTTGTCCCGGGACGGGCGCTTCCTCTACGTGGACATCCCGTCGGTGTTCGGCGGCGACATCAGCCG
>JAXDHJ010000064.1:0-24430 GCA_034664565.1 Solirubrobacteraceae bacterium | reverse complement strand
AGGTCACCCGAGCCGACCTCGGCGCCGACGCGGACGATGCCGCGGTCGTCGAGGTTGCGCAGCGACTCCTCCGAGCGGTTGGGGATGTCGCGGGTGATCTCCTCCTCGCCGAGCTTGGTCGTGCGGGCGTCGATCTCGTACTCCTCGATGTGGATCGAGGTGAGCTCGTCGTCCTTGACCAGCCGCTTGGACAGGATGATCGCGTCCTCGAAGTTGTAGCCCTCCCAGGACATGAAGGCGACCATCAGGTTCTTGCCCAGAGCCATCTCGCCCCGGTCGGTCGAGGAGCCGTCGGCCAGCACGTCGCCGGCCCCCACCGTCTGGCCGGTCGAGACGAGCGGCTTCTGGTGGATCAGGGTGCCCTGGTTGGAGCGCATGAACTTCTGCAGCTCGTACTCCTCGCGCCGGCCCTCGGACGTCTCGATGACGATCTGGGTGGCGTCGACGAAGACCACGGTGCCGGCGCTGCGGGCCAGCAGCACGTCGCCGGTGTCGAGCGCCGCCCGCAGCTCCATCCCGGTGCCGACCAGCGGGGCGTCGGTCTTCAGCAGGGGCACGGCCTGACGCTGCATGTTCGAGCCCATCAGGGCCCGGTTGGCGTCGTCGTGCTCGAGGAAGGGGATCATCGCCGTGGCCACCGACCAGATCTGCTCGGGCGAGACGTCGACCAGGTCGACGTCCTTGGGCCCGACCGTCACGTACTGGCCGGCCTGGGTGCGGCAGAGGATCTCCTCACCGGTCAGGCGGCCGCTCTGGGCATCGACCGGCGTGTTCGCCTGGGCGATGATCTGCTCCTCCTCCTGGGTGGCGTCGAGGTGGACGATGCGATCGGTCACCACGCCGTCCTCGACCACCTGGTAGGGGGTGGTGACGAAGCCGTGCTCGGAGACCTGGGCGTAGGAGGAGAGCGAGCCGATGAGGCCGATGTTCGGGCCCTCCGGCGTCTCGATCGGGCACATCCGGCCGTAGTGGGTGGGGTGGACGTCGCGGACCTCGATCGGCGCCCGCTCGCGGGTCAGCCCGCCCGCGCCCAGAGCCGAGAGGCGCCGGCGGTGGGTGAGCCCGGCCAGGGAGTTGGTCTGGTCCATGAACTGCGAGAGCTGCGAGGAGCCGAAGAACTCCTTGAGGGCGGCCACCACCGGGCGGATGTTGATGATGGTCTGCGGGGTGATGGTGTCGGCGTCCTCGGTGGTCAGGCGCTCGCGCACGACCCTCTCCATCCGGTAGAGCCCGATCCGGAACGCCTCCTGGATGAGCTCGCCGACCGTCCGCAGGCGGCGGTTGCCGAAGTGCTCGTACTCGTCGAGGTGGTCGGCCACCGGCTCGCGGGCCATGCTCTGGGCCTCGGCCGCGTAGTCCTTGATCTCGACCTCGGGGTGCTCGGGCATGCCCAGCCGCTTGGGCATGGCCACCAGCTCGCGCACCAGGGAGATGATGTCGTCGTGGGTCAGCGTCCGGGTGTCGAGGTCGATCTCCAGGCCGAGCCGCGAGTTCAGCTTGTAGCGGCCGACCCGGGTCAGGTCGTAGCGCTTGGGATCGAAGAACAGCTGGTTGAGCAGGGCGCGGGCGTTCTCCACGCTCGGCGGCTCACCGGGACGCTGCTTCTTGAACAGCTCGACCAGCGCGCCCTCCTCGGAGCGGGTCTGCTCGGTGTCTGACTCGATGGTGTTGCGGATGTAGAGCGAGTCGTCGAAGAGGTCGAGGATCTTCTCGTCCTGGGCGTAGCCCATCGCGCGGAGCAGCACCGTCACCGGGAGCTTGCGCTTGCGGTCGATGCGGACGAAGACCTTGCCCTTCTTGTCGATCTCGAGTTCGAGCCACGAGCCGCGGGCCGGCATCAGGTTGGCGATGAAGACCTGCTTCTCGCGGTCCTTGGGCTCCATCAGGTAGGCGCCGGGGGAGCGGACGAGCTGGGTGACGACCACGCGCTCGGTGCCGTTGATGATGAACGTTCCCCGCTCGGTCATCCACGGGAAGTCGCCGACGAACACCGACTGCTCGCGGATCTCGCCGGTCTCCCGGTTGACGAAGGCCACGGTCACCGTGAGGGGGCGGGCGAAGGTCAGGTCCTTCTCGCGGCACTCCTCGATCGGGGCCACCGGCTCGTCGAACACGAACTCGCCGAACTGCACCGCGAGGTTCCCGGTGTAGTCCTCGATCGGCGAGATGTCATCGATCGTCTCCCTCAGGCCGCCCGTGGCAGGGTCGGTCAACCACTCGAAGGAGCGGCGCTGGATGTCGATCAGGTTGGGAACGTCGAGCGGCTTGTTCAGACGCGCGAACGTACGTCGCGTCCGGGGGACGATTGCTGCGGCCAAGGTTGCGACTCCTGAGGAGTAGAGGAGGGCAGACAAGCGCGCGAAGGCGCGGACAGAGAAATGTAGCACAGCGAAGCTGTGCCCCCCTGAGGGCCGCCCACGCTCACGGACCCCACTCGCCAGCGTCCGCGTATGTGGCGCGGCGCCATGCTGCCTCGAGTGGCTTCGACTATCGGTCGGCAGGGTGACTGTAGCGAATTCGGCCGTGTTTGGGGCGATTTTCCACGGCGCGCCCATAACGCGGTAAGCGCGGCCGGACCCGTGCCGGCCGGGCGCGGCGATTTCCGTCTCGAGCAGGCCATTCGCCGCCACCGCGCCGAGGAGGCGTGCCGGGCCCGCGGCCGGCGGCTGCTAGGCTGGCGGCACGGGTGGCAGTCCTGCCATCCCGAGGTTCTCGTCTCTGGTTGCGCTCCAGCGTGGTTCGGGTCAGTCGAATCTCCCGAATCATCACTGCGGCCGCGTGGCCGCTGAACGGAGCCGTATGCCCCAAGAGTCCTTTGCCGATCTCGGCGTGTCACCTGCGGTGGCAAGCGCCCTCGCGGCGCGCCGGATCGCCTCGCCGTTCGCCGTCCAGAGCATGGTCATCCCCGATGTCCTCGCCGGGCGCGACGTGCTGGTCAAGTCCCCGACCGGGTCGGGCAAGACGCTGGCCTTCGCCGTGCCGATCGCCGACCGCATCCAGGCCACCGACCCGCGGCCGAGCGTTCTCGTCCTCGCCCCGACGCGCGAGCTGGCCTCGCAGATCGTCGAGGAGTCTCGCGACGTGGCCCACGCCCGCGCCCTGTCCATCGCCGCCGTCTACGGCGGCGTCGGCATTGCCAAGCAGGAGCGCCTGGCCCAGCGCGCCCACATCCTCGTCGCCACCCCCGGCCGGCTGCTCGACCTCCTGGCCCGCCGGTCGTTCACCCTGGCCAAGGTCCGGGTCCTCGTCCTCGACGAGGCCGACCGCATGCTCGACATGGGCTTCAAGCCCGACGTCGACCGGATCGTCAAGCAGACCTCGCACAAGCGCCAGACCCTGCTCTTCTCGGCCACCCTCGAGGGCGAGGTCAACCGGATCGCCCAGGCCTACACGAGCAACGCCGTCCGCCACGAGCACACCCCGCCGAAGATGGCCGGCGCCAAGGTCGAGCACCGCTTCCTGCGCGTGGAGCACGAGGCCAAGGTGAAGACCCTGGTCCGCGAGCTCGGCGACCGCGACCGCGGCCTCGCTCTCGTCTTCGTGCGCACCAAGCGGGGCGCCGACCGGCTGGTCAAGCGCCTGGGCACCCTCGATGTCCACGCGGTGGCCATGCACGGCGACAAGTCCCAAGCCCAGCGCGAGAAGGCGTTGGCCCGCTTCGAGGCCGGCCACGTCGACACCCTGGTGGCCACCGACGTCGCGGCCCGGGGCATCGACGTCAGCGACATCACCCACGTGATCAACTACGACGCTCCCGAGGATCGCGACGCCTACGTCCACCGGACGGGACGGACCGCCCGGGCCGGACGGGCCGGCACCGCGGTGACCTTCGTGCTCGACGATCAGGCCCGCGACATCGGCCGGATCGCCAGCGACCTGAGCCTCGACCGTCAGTTCGCCGACTCCGGCCTCAGCTACGCGGCGACCCCGACCCGCCGGGTCAACCCCCGGCCGGGACGCCAGCGCAGCGGCGCCGGCGCGGGACGCCGCTACCGCTAGCGCTAGCAGGCCCCGATGGCCCGCCGCAGACGCCTCCTCGGGGCCGCCCTCGGGGCGGCGCTGGGCGCCGGGATGCTCGCCGGCTGCGGTGGGTCCTCGGCCCGGCCGGCGTCGGCCTGCGGCGCGTCGAGATGGGTCGGCGCCTGGAGCGCCGACCCGAGCGACGCGCTCAATCATGGGCTGGTCGACCAGACGGTGCGGACGATCCTCACCCCCGACCTCGCCGGTGACACCCTCCGCGTGCGTCTCTCCAACCGGCTCGGGGCCGCCCCGGTGACCTTCCAGGCGGCATCGGTCGGCCTGCGCCGGGGGAGCGCCGCCGCCCTCGAGCCCGGCTCGCGGCGCCCGCTGACCTTCGCCGGGACCGCCGCGGTCACCGTGGCCGCCGGGGCCGACGCCACCAGCGACCCGGTGGGGCTGGCCATCAAGCCCTCCACCGACGTCGCGGTCAGCCTGTTCGTCTCGGGCGCCAGTGGGCCGGCCACCGAGCACACCATCGGCCAGCAGACCTCCTACTTCTCGGCGCCGGGCTCGGGCGACCACACCGGCGAGGACGCCGGCGCCGCCTTCACCCTGCCCACCACGGCGCGCTACTTCGTCAGCGGCGTCGACGTCCGCAAGAGCGCCGCGGTCGGCGACGTGGTGGCACTCGGCGACTCGATCACCGACGGCTACGGCGGACCGGCCGACGGCAACGACCGCTACCCCGACTTCCTCGCCCGGCGGCTGGCCGCCGAGGCACCGGACCGGCGGCTGTCGGTGGTGAACGCCGGGATCGGCGGCAACAAGGTGCTCACCGACGGCCGCCTCGAGCTGGCCGGACCGGCGGCGCTCGATCGGTTGGACGCCGACGTGATCGCCGCGCCCGGGGCCAGCGACGTGATCGTCCTCGAGGGCATCAACGACATCGCCGCCCAGGCGACGCCGCAGCAGATCATCGCCGGTCTCGGACGGATCGTCGGGCGCCTGCACGGGGCCGGCCTGGCTGTCCAGCTCGGCACCCTCACCCCGTTCGGGGCGACCCCGGCGGCCGGCGCGCGAGCGAGCGCGGCGGAGGCGGCCCGCCTCGAGGTCAACCGGTGGATCCGCGCCGGCGGCGGCGCCGACGCGACGATCGACTTCGACGCCGCGGTGCGCGACCCGGGCGTCCCCTCCCACCTTGACCCGCGCTACGACAGCGGCGACCACCTCCACCCCAACGCCGCCGGGCGCCGGGCCATGGCCGGCGCGGTCAGCCTGGCCGGGCTCCGCAGCGCCGCCTGCGCCGGCGGTTGAGCCCGGTGAGGCGTCTTTATGGTTTGCTGTCGGGTGATGGGGGTGCGCTCCGTACTGGCCACAGCGCTGATCGCGGTCGCATTGACCGCGGCGGGGACGCTCGCCACCGCCGCCCACGGGCAGGGGTCGGCGGCGTGCGGGACCGGTCACTGGGTGGCGGCGTGGACCGCCGATCCGAGCGGCCTCCTCGGCAGCGGATACAACGACCAGACCCTGCGGGTCATCCTCACCCCCCACGTCGGCGCCGACCAGCTCCGCGTCCACATCTCCAACCGCTTCGGGCCCCAGCCCATCGCCATCAACCACGCCACCGTCGCTCTGCGCCAGTCCGGGGCGGCCCTCATCCCCGGCACCAGCCGCCAGGTCACCTTCGGCGGTCAGCCCGGGGTGATCGTCCCCGTCGGCGGTGAGGCGATCAGCGATCCGGCCTCCCTGACCTTCGCCCCGTTCCACGACCTCGCCGTCAGCCTCTACGTCCGGGGGCCGACCGGGCCGGCGACCGGCCACTACATCGCCCGCGAGCGCTCCTACGCCAGCGCCGGCTCGAGCGGCGATCAGACCGCCGTGGAGGGGGCCGACCCATTCGGGAGCTCGACGACCACCGCCCCCTACCTCGACGCCGTCGACGCCGTCGTCCCTGCCGGCGTCGGCACCGCCGTGCTCTTCGGCGATTCGATCACCGACGGCTACGAGAACGCCGGCCCCGGCAACGGCGAGGAGCAGGGCGGGATCGACCTCGGCCACCGCTATCCCGACTACCTGGCCGAGCGCCTGATCGCCCAGCCGGGCGGCCCGCGGCTCTCGGTGGTGAACGCGGGGATCGCCGGCAACCGCCTGCTCGCCGACGGACAGCAGAACCTGGCCGGGGCGAGCGGGCTCTCGCGGCTGGAACCCGACGTGCTCGGGGTGGCCGGGGTGACCGATGCCATCGTCCTCGAGGGCATCAACGACATCGCCCTCCTGGCCAGCGCCAACCAGATGGAGACCGCCCTCGGGCAGGTGGTGGCCAAGCTCCACGCCCGGGGGGTCCACGTCCTGCTGGGCACGATCAGCCCCGCCGGAACCGGCCTGCTCAACCTGGGCAATCTGCTCCCGGCGATCTACATCGACAGCTCGGCCAACGCCGTGCGGGTCGCCGTCAACGGCTGGATACGCAGCGGGGCGAGCGGCGCCGACGGAATCGTCGACTTCGACGCCGCCCTCCACAGCGCCAGCCTCCCCAACGAGTTGAATCCCGGCCTCGACAGCGGCGACCACGTCCATCCGAGCTACCTCGGCTACAAGAAGATGGCCGAGACGGTCAACCTCGACAGCCTCCGCGGCAGCCAGTGCACGCCGTCCACGCCCCGCCCGACCACGACCCTCCGTGTCCGGGCCCAGGCCCGCTCGGGGCACCACCTGCTGATCAGCGGGAGCCTGGTGCCGGCGGGGTCGGGAACCTGCGCCGGAGCACAGGTCACGGTGCGGGCCCTCCACGCCGGCCACACACTGTTCAAGCGCCGCCTGCGCGTCACCGCAGCCTGCCGCTTCAGCTCCAGGCGGGCGATCCGGGCGCCGGGGCGGATCGAGGTCAGGGTCAGCTTCGCGGGGAACGCGAACCTGCTGGCCTCCAAGGCCAGACCGGTCTACGCCCGGCTCCGCTGAGCCGGCGAACGTCGCGCCGCCGCCCCCGGCAACCGGTCCGCCGGCGCCCCCGACGCACCACGGCCGCCGCTCCGTGGGGAGGCGGCGGCCGCGGGTCCGACGGCAATCGGGACTACTTGACCTCGACGGTGGCTCCAGCCTCGAGCAGCTCCTGCTTGAGCTTCTCTGCCTCGTCCTTGTCGACGCCCTCCTTGATGGCCTTGGGCGCCTCGTCGACCATCGCCTTGGCCTCCTTGAGGCCGAGGCCGGTCGCGGCGCGCACGACCTTGATCACCTGGATCTTCTTGTCGCCGGCGGCGAGGAGCTGCACGGTGAACGCCGTCTGCTCCTCGGCCTCCTCCTCCTGGGCGCCACCACCGGCCGGGGCCGCGGCGACCGGCGCGGCGGCCGAGACGCCAAACTCGTCCTCGAGCGCCTTGATCCGCTCGGCGAGCTCGAGCACGGAAATGCCCTTGAGCTCCTCGATCCATTCCGCAGTGCTGGTTGCCATCAGTGGTTCTCCTTGTTTGAAGAGGGCTCGTCAGTCGCTGGCGCTGCGCCCGCCGGGACTTCCTCGGCTGGCGCCTCGGCAGCCTGGGCGGGCTCCGCGGCAGCGACTTCCTCGCCCGAGTCTTGGGGCGCCGCGGTTGCAGGGGGGGATCCGGCTTCGTCGGTCGAGGCCGGTTCGGCGGGATGGGGCGGCTCGGCTACCGGGGGATCGGCCACCGGGGCCGGGGGCTCGTCGGTCGCCGGGGTGTCGGGCGTCTGCGGCGAGGCCGGCTCCGCCGGCGCCTCCCCGGACGCGGCGGGCTCCTCCACCGCCGCGGGCTCCGCCACCGACGCGGGTGTCTCGACCGCCGCGGGCTCCTCCCCCGCCGCGGGCTCCGCCACCACCGCGGGCTCCTCCACCGCCGCGGACCCCGCCACCGCCGCGGGTGTCTCGACCGCCGCGGGCTCCTCCACCGCCGCCGCGGGCTCCTCGACCGCCGGGGGGGCCGCGGCGGCCGGGGGGTCGCCGGCGGGGATCTCGCCGGACTCCTTCTTCTCGAGGATCGCCCCGAGCTGGATGGCCAGGCCGCCGACGAGGGCGCCCAGGGTGCGGACGAGCCCGGTGAGCGGCGAGGCGACGAGCCCGACCAGCTGGCCGTAGAGGGCCTGGCGGGAGAGCAGGCGGGAGATGGCGCTGACCTGGTCGGGGGTCAGGGTCACCCCGTCCATCACCCCGCCCTTGAAGGCCAGGCGCTGGGTGATGCGGGCGTAGTCGGCGATCGCCTTGGCCGCGGTCGCGGCGTCGCCGCGAACGAAGGTCAGGGCCGTCGGCCCGGCGAGGAGCTCCTTGAGCTCGACCACGCCGGCCTGGTCGGCCGCCCGCTCGGTCAGCGAGTTCTTGACCACCCGGAAGGAGGCGTCGACGGCGCGGAGCTTGTCGCGCAGCTCGGCCGCCTGGGGGACGGTGGTGCCGCGGAAGTCGACGGCGAAGATCGCCTGGGAATCCTTGATGTTGGCGGCGATCTCCTCGATCACCACCGCCTTCTGCTCTCTGTTCATACGGCTCCTGTCCCGGGCTTAGCGTGGTGCCGGGGGTCTCTGGTGGCCTGACGGGTGGGCGCTACGCGGCGGCTGACGCGGAGGCCTCCTCGAGGATGTCGCGGGTCCGGCTCGGGTCGACCTTGACTCCGGGCCCCTGGGAGGCGGCGAGGGTGATGGTGCGCAGGTAGCGGCCCTTGGCGGCCGGCGGCTTGGCCCGGACCAGCTCGTCGAGGATGGCGGCGTAGTTCTCGAGCAGTGCCCGGTCCTCGAAGCTCGTCTTGCCGATCACCATGTGGACGATCGCCGTGCGGTCGGTCCGGTACTCGACCTTGCCGGCCTTGGACTCCTGGACGGCCCGGCGGACGTCCATGGTCACCGTCCCGACCTTCGGGTTGGGCATCTTGCCCTGGGGTCCGAGGACCCGCCCGAGCTTGCCGACCAGGGGCATCAGGTCAGGGGTGGCGATGGCGACGTCGAAGTCGGTGAAGCCCTCCTCGACCCGCTTGGCCAGGTCCTCGGCCCCGACGAAGTCGGCCCCGGCCTCCTCGGCCTCCCGGGCCTTCTCGCCCTGGGCGAAGACGGCGATCTTGACCTCCTTGCCCAGACCGTTGGGCAGGGCCACCGTCCCGCGCAGCTGCTCGTCGGCGTGGCGGACGTTGAGACCGGTCCGGACGTGGACCTCGATGGTCTCGTCGAACTTGGCCCGCTTGAGCTTCTTGACCAGGGCGATGGCCTCCGCCGGGGTGTGCTCGTGCTCGCGGTCGACCTGGGATCGGGCGGCGAGATATGTCTTTCCGTGCTTGGCCATCAGATCACGTCCACGCCCATCGAGCGGGCAGTTCCGGCGACGATCCTGCTCGCCGCGTCGAGGTCATTGGCATTGAGGTCATCCATCTTCTTCTCGGCGATCTCCCGGATCTGGGCGCTCGAGATCTTGCCCACCTTGACCCGATGGGGCTCGCCCGAGCCCTTGTCGATGCCGATCGCCTGACGGATGAGCACCGCCGCCGGCGGCGTCTTGGTCACGAAGGTGAAGGAGCGGTCCTCGTAGACGGTGATCACCACCGGGATCACCGTTCCGGCGTCGCCCTGGGTCTGGGCGTTGAACGCCTTGCAGAACTCCATGATGTTGATCCCGTGCTGACCGAGGGCAGGACCGACCGGCGGGGCCGGGGTGGCGGCGCCGCCGACTGCCTGCAGCTTGATCGTGGTTAGGACTTTCTTGGCCATTTGATTCGTTACCTCGGCGGGTCGCCTTGACCCGCCACTTGGAAGATACGGGCGCCGGCCGCGTGCGGCCTAGAGCTTCTTGACCTGATCGAAGCCGACCTCGACCGGTGTCTCGCGCCCGAAGATTGATACCAGCACCTTGAGCTTGGAGGCGTCCTCGTTGATTTCCGAGATCTCGCCCGAGAAGTCAGACAGGGGCCCGGAGATGACCTTCACCGACTCGCCGATGGCGAATTGGGCCCGGGTGCGCTCGCGCACGGCAATCGCCTTGTGGAGCAGCCGGTCGACCTCCATCTGGGTCAGCGGCACCGGCTCGTTGGACGCGCCGACGAAGCCGGTGACCCCGGGGGTGCCCTTGACCAGGGTCCAGGAGTCCTCGTTGAGCTCCATGTTGACCAGCACGTATCCGGGCATCGTCCGCTTCTCGACGGTGATCTTCTGGTTGTCCTTCATCTCCGAGACCGACTCGGTCGGTACCACGACCTGCTTGACCGCCCGCTGCTGATTCATCGAGACGATGCGGTGCTCGAGGTTGTGCTTGACCTTGTTCTCGTGACCCGAGTAGGTGTTGACGACGTACCAGCGAAACATTTCGACCCAGTTTCAGAAGTTGGCTTAGACGATGACGGCGGCGGCGCGGCGCGGGCGCGGGCGCGTGGGAGCAGGCCGGTTCACAGGATGGCGTCGACGAGATTCGACGAGATGAGGTCGGCCAGGCCGAGGTAGCCGCCGGCGATCACCACGAACCCCAGCACCACGGCCGTGGCCTGCCCGACCTGGCGACGGTTCGGCCACTGCACGCGCTGGAGCTCAGCCCAGCTCGCCCGCAGGAAGGTGGTGACCCGGTTGCCGCCGGTCGTGGCCGGCGCCCGGCCCTTGACGTTGCGGGCCGCCGGGAGCAGCTCGTCCTCGGCGTCGAGGCGATCGCCGAAGCGCTGGCTCCGGCGAGCCCGCCCCTCCTCGCTCGGGTCCTCCGCCTCGCCATCGGCGTCGAAGTCGTCCCCGGCCACCGGCGCCCGGGACTCCTCGTCGGCGTCCTCGTCGGGAAGCTCTCCGGTGACGATGGCCAGATCGGCCGGCGGGTGGACGGTGGGCACGCCGAGATCCTCGGGCGGCGCCCCGGCGGCCAGGTCGACGTCCCCGAGCGTCGGTCCGTCGGGACCGGCCAACGGCTCGGGGGCGACCAGATCGGCCTCGTCGACGCCCGCGTCGTCGGGCTCGAGGGCCGGCTCGGGCGGCACGGCCCCGACGGTGTCCTTGAGCCGCGGGACGTCCTGCCCCGGGGGGCGGCCGGCCGGCGGCTTGCCGGCGGGCGGCTGGGAGCGCGCACGCGCGGGCTGCGCGTTGGGCGCGCGGCGTCGCTTGCTGCGTTTGCGGGGAGGGGCCACGGCACGCCTTGCCTTAGCGCGTCTCCCGATGCCCGGTGTGGCGCCGGCACCAGCGACAGTATTTGCGCAGGCTTATGCGATCCGGGTTGTTGCGCTTGCTCTTATTGGTTTGGTAATTGCGCCGCTTGCACTCCTCACACGCGAGGGTGACAGCGATGCGCACGTCTCCGCGGGCCATGAGCCATCCAGGTTCGTGATCATCTGTCGGTCGCCGGGCAAGGAAAAACCCCGCCGCGGCGCGAGGTATCCGGAGTTTAGCGCGCTCGATCCCCCGCGGCGGCCAGGTGACGGCCGCCGCCACCCGGCGGGCGGGATGCCACCATTCACCGGGTGGAGGAGCCCGCCGACCGCCTGCGCGCCCGCCGGGCCGCCCGCACCGCCGAGCTCCGTCGCCGCCGCCGCCGCCGCGCCGGGGCGGCCGGCCTCCTCGCCCCGGCGGCCGTCGTCGCCGTCGTCGTCCTCCTCGGCACCCCGGGCGGCCGCGCCCGGCCGGCCGAGTCGCGCCCGGCCCCGCCGGCCCCCGTGGGCGCCGCGTCCCCCGGTGGCGCTCCCCACCCCACGCCGGCTACCCAGCGGGCCGCCCTCGCCCGCCTCGCCGCCATCGGCCGCCCGGTCTACTGCGGCGCCCCGACCAGGCCGCTGGTCGCCCTGACCTTCGACGACGGACCCGGCCCCTACACCAAGCTGGCCATCCGCAAGCTCCGCCGGCGCCATCTGCGGGCGACCTTCTTCCTCGTCGGGAAGTCGATCAACAGCTTCCCGTCCCTGGCCCGGCTCGAGCAGCCGGTGGGGGCGGTCGGCGACCACACCATGACCCACCCCTTCCTCCCCGGCCTCTCCCCGGCGGCGATGGCCCAGGAGATCGCCGACGCCCGCACCGTGATCGAGCGCAGCAGCGGTCAGCCGGTCGGGGTCTTTCGTCCCCCCTACGGGGCCCGCACCCCGGCGATCGACGCCGAGGCCAAGGCCCTCGGGCTGGTCGAGGTGATCTGGACGGTGGACAGCGCCGACTCGCTCGGGGCCGACTACGCCGGGATCTCCCGCAACGCCATCGCCGGCCTGCGCCCCGGGTCGATCATCCTCATGCACGAGAACCGCGGCCAGACCATTCGGGCCCTGGCCACCATCCTCCCGGCCATCGCCGCCAAGCACCTGCGCGCGGTCACGCTGCCCGAGCTCCTGACCGCCGACCCGCCGAGCCTGGCTCAGCTGCGGGCCGGCGGCCGGGGCTGCGGCGTCAGTCGGTAGACCGGCTAGCGCCGGCCACGCTGCGACGCCCGACGGCCACACCCGCCAGGAAGGCGCCGCCGACCGCCACGGGAACCGGGTTCCCGCGACCGAGCTCCCACGCCTGCTGGACGACCGACTGCGGCGAGAAGCCCTTGGCCTTGCCGAGGAGGTCCTCGGACTTGCCGGAGATCGCCTCCTGGGCGCCCGACAGCTTGGCCTGAGCCTGGCCCTTGGCCGCCTCCACCTTCTCCTGGGCCTGGGCCTTGGCCGCCTCGACCTTGTCCTGGGCCTGGGTCTTGACCTCCTCGAGCTTCTCCGCCACCGGGCTGGCCCCGGCGTCGGTCTGACCGGCGTCCTCCTGCCCGGTCAGGGCGCTCACGTCGCCGTCGGCGGCGCCCAGCGAGCTCTGGATGTGCTCGCGAAGCTCCTCCGGCGACTGCTGATCGTCCGCCGCGGCGGTGGCGTCGGTGGTCGTCTCTTCGGTTCCTTCGGACATCGGATGTACTCCTCTGATCGATTGGTTGCCGGCTCGCGACGGGATCGCGCCAGGTCGTGGCGACCCGGCCGTCTTGACGAGCGGCTCCGGTGTGCGTGCCCGTGGAGCGACCTCTGCTCCCGACGCGTCCCGGCACGCAGCAAGGCCCTCACGGGTTACCCCGGGGCGGCGGTGGCCAATCCGGAGGGCGCCTAGAGCCCGGGCCAGTGGCGCACGACGAAGCCGGCCAGCGAGCGCGGCGCCGTCTGCCAGCGGCTGCCGAAGACGCCGCTGCGCCCGCTGGTGTCGTAGCGCAGGCCGTCCACGTACATGAAGGTGTGCCCCGGGTTGGCGAAGACGGTGAGGTAGCGGCCCGGTCCGGGGACCCCCCAGGTCATAAGGTCGCCGGAGGTCACCGGCTGGCTGAGCATGCCCCCGGCGGCGAGGGCGTAGCTCAGCGAGCCCGAGCAGTCGTAGGCGGTGTCGACGAACGAGGCGTGCCCGCCGCCGAAAACGTAGGGGAAGGTGGCGATGGCGTTGGCTCCGGCGATCACCCTGGCGATCGGCGCGGGGCCGTTGCGGGGCGGGGTGACGGTTCCGGCGGCGCTGATCCCCCCGGGGGCGGCCGCCGCCTCGGCCGCCTTCTGGGCCGCCTGCATCTGCTGGAGCTCGGCCTTGACCTGGGCATCGCTCGGCGCGCCCGGGCTGACCGTGGTGGCCAGGGCGGCCTGGCCCGGAGTGATCGCCGTCACGTGGGTCGCCGAGCCGGCCGGGAGCGGCGAGCTCTGGGCCGCCTCGGGGTCAGCGACGAGGCCGCGGGACCCGTGCGTGCTCGCCAGCCGGGTCGGGGCGCCGCCGCCGTTGTGGCGGCGGGTCGATCCCGTGGCCCCCGGCCCGGCCCGGCCGGCCGGCCGGGCGGAGCCGGTGGCCGTGGCGGTCCCGCCGGCGCCGCTCGCCCTACTGACGCTGCCCCCGCCGCCGCCGCCGCCGCCGCCGAGGGCAAGCACGGCGACGGTCACCAGGGCCAGGGCAGCGGCGGCACCGAGGGCCAGGGAGGCGAATCGGCCGGGGCGCTTCGGGCTGGCGGGTGGGCGGTCGGGGCTACTCATAGAGGGTGATGGCGGCCAGGATGACATAGATCGCCATCAGCGCCCACCCCTCGAAGGCCCGGGCCTCGCCGTCGCCGCTGATCTGCCAGACGACGACCGCGGTCAGGGCGAGGGCGCCGATGTAGATCGGGGCGAGGGCGAAGGTGAGGGGGGTGGCGAAGACGAGGGAGACGAGGACGAGCAGGGGAAAGAGGAAGGCGGCGATCTGGGCGACCGAGTTGATCACCACCGAGATCGCCAGCTCCGAGCTTCCCTTGGCGGCGAAGACGACCCCGGCCACGTTTTCGACGGCGTTGCCGGCGATGGCGACGATGACCAGGCCGGCGAAGGCGGGCGAGACGTGGAGCTGGAGGATGGCCGGCTCGAGGGCCTTGACGAACCAGTCAGAGACGAAGGCCGAAGCCACGCCGCCCAGGCCGAGGAGGGCGAGGGAGAAGGACAGGGGGATCCGCGGCTCACCGCCCTCGGACGCCGACCCGCCGCCCCGGAGGTAGGGGACCACCCAGGCGAGGTAGACGGCGAGGAGGGCGATCGCCCCGATGGCCGAGATCGCCTTGACATGGTGGCTGGCCCGGTCGCCGCTACCGAGGGAGAGGCCGACGAGGACGATGATGAACACGCAGACCAGGAGCAGCGTCGAGGCATCGTTGGAGAGCCGGGGGTGGAAGCGCATGACGTGGTCCTTGGCCGTCCGCGCCCCGACGACGAGGACGAGGCCGAGGACGAGGAGGGCGTTGGCGAACAGCGAGCCGATGATCGAGCTCTGGGCGACGACGACCTGGCCGGCGTCGAGGGCGAAGATGACGACGAAGAGCTCGGGCAGGTTGCCGAGCGTCGACTGGAGGACGCCGGTCACCGCCGGGCTGAAGCGCTCGCCGACCTGCTCGGTGGAGAAGGAGACGACCCAGGCCAGTCCGGCCAGGGCGACGGTGGCGGCGCCGAAGGCGACGAGCACCGGCCAGCCGGCGTAGCGGGCCACCCCGGCCACGGCGGTGACGACCGCCACCCCGGCGACGGCGATCCGCTCGACTGACTTCAGTCCGCCCATGCCCCCACGGGGAATAGGTTATGCCGGTGAAGCTGGCGACGTTCCTCCCGCCGGGATCCGACCGGCCGCTGGCCGGGGAGATCCGCGACGGCCGGGCGATCGCCTTTGCCGCCGACGACCCCGCCCCGACCGTGCTCGACCGCCTGGCCCGGGGCGAGCGCTCGCCGGCGACCGGGGAGTCCTACGCCGTCGAGGAGGTCGACCTCCTGGCCCCGGTGGCCCGGCCGCGGGCCATCTTCGGCATCGGCCTCAACTACCGGGCCCACGCCGCCGAGCAGGGCGCCGATCTCCCGGAGCGACCGATCGTCTTCATGAAGCTGCCGAGCTCGGCCGCCGGGCCGTTCGCCCCGGTCGCCTGCCCGGCGGTGGTGCGCCGCCTCGACTACGAGGGCGAGCTGGCGGTGGTCATGGGCGCCGGCGGCGCGGTCGCCGGCTACGCGGTGGCCGACGATGTGAGCGCCCGCGACCTCCAGAAGGCCGAGCCCCAGTGGACCCGGGCCAAGGGCGCCGACGGCTTCTGCCCGTACGGGCCGTGGATCACCACCGCCGACGAGGTACCCGACCCCCAGGACCTGGCCCTGCGCACCTGGGTCAACGGCGACCTGCGCCAGGACGCCCGGACCAGCGACCTGATCTTCGGCATCATCGAGCTGGTCGCCTTCATCGGCGAGACGTGCACCCTCGAGCCGGGCGATCTGATCCTCACCGGTACGCCGAGCGGGGTCGGGATGTCGATGAAGCCGCGCCGCTTCCTCGCCTCGGGCGACGTGGTGCGGATCGAGATCGAGCGCCTCGGGGCGATCGAGCACGCCATCGCCTGAGCGTTCGTCGGGTGTCCTGTCGGCGGCCGGGTCGGCGGCCGGGTCGCGGCCGGGTGGCGGCCGGGTGGCGGCCCGGCGGTCAGTCCTCGCCGGCCAGGAGCTCCATGAGCAGGCAGTCGCGCCAGCCGTCGCCGCCGACCTCCCGCTCGGAGCGGCGCATCACCCCGACCGCCCGGAAGCCGGCCTTCTCGTAGGCGCGGACGGCGGCGAGGTTGGCGCAGGCCGGATCGATGGTGACCCGGTGGTGGCCGCGGTCGTCGATCAGGTGGCGGACCACGCGCCGGACTGCCTCGCTCCCGTGGCCCTGGCCGTGGAGGGCGGGGTCGAGGAAGACGTCGATCGCGGCGTGGCGGTAGCGGGGCTCGGTCTCCTCGAGGTACTGGATCATGCCGGCCACGGCGCCGTCGACCTCGATGGTCATGCGGGTGGCCTGCGGCTCGTCGGTCAGGGGGAACTCGTCCTCGGGCACGTCCCACCAGAAGGCGACCTCGGGGGTGGAGTGGATGCGGCGGAGCTCGGGGACGTCGCCGGCGAGGAGGGGACGGAGGATCAGGCGCTCAGAGTCCACGGCCCGGGCTGGCGGTCGACCGCCGTCAGTGGGAGGAGATGACGCGGTCGATCAGACCGTAGGCCTGGGCCTCGTCGGCCTTGAAGAAGCGGTCGCGCTCCATGTCGACGTGGACCTCCTCGACCGGGCGCTCGCAGTGGCGGGCGTAGATCTCGTCGATCCGGGCCCGGGTCTTGAGGACCTCGCGGGCGTGGATCTCGATGTCGGTGGCCTGGCCCTCGAAGCCGGCCGACGGCTGGTGCATGAGGATCCGGCTGTTGGGGAGGGCCATCCGCTTGCCCTTGGCCCCGCCGGCCAGGAGGAGGGAGCCCATCGACATGGCGATCCCGATGCACATGGTGGCGACGTCGGGCTTGATGAACTGCATGGTGTCGTAGACGGCCAGGCCGGCGTAGATCGACCCGCCGGGGGAGTTGATGTAGAGGGAGATGTCCTTGCCGGGGTCGGCGGCCTCGAGGTGGAGGAGCTGGGCGACGATGACGTTGGCCACCTGGTCGTCGACCTCGCTGCCGAGGAAGACGATCCGCTCGTTCAGGAGCCGGGAGTAGATGTCGTACTCGCGCTCGCCGCGGGCGGTCCGCTCGATGACCATGGGAACCATTGGCATGCCCCCAACCCTAGCGTCCGGCGGCCGCCGGCCCCGGGCCGGCCCCCGCCCGGGCCGGGGGCGGGCGTGGGTCAGCGGTTGATCGAGGCCATCCCGCCCGGGTCGTAACGGTCGCCGGCGGCGGCCCCGACGACGTCGGCGATGCGCTCGAGGTCGGCCGGGGAGAGCTCGATCTCGGCGGCGGCGAGGTTCTCCTCGAGGTAGGTGCGGCGCTTGGTCCCGGGGATGGGGACGACGTCCTCGCCCTGGGCCAGGACCCAGGCCAGGGCGAGCTGGCCGGGGGTCACCCCGCGCTCGGCGGCGAGCTCGCGGACCCGGTCGACGAGCGCGCGGTTGTGCTCGAGGTTGGCCCCGGTGAAGCGGGGGCCGGCCCGGCGGAAGTCGGTCTCGTCGAGATCCTCGGGCGAGCTGAAGCGGCCGGAGAGGAACCCACGCCCGAGGGGGGAGTAGGCGACGAGGGCGATGCCGAGCTCGCGCAGGGTGGGGAGGATCTCGGGCTCGACGTCGCGCGTCCACAGCGAGTACTCGGTCTGGACGGCGGCGATCGGGTGGACGGCGTGGGCACGGCGGATGGTCTCGGCCGCGGCCTCGGAGAGGCCGAGGTGGCGGACCTTGCCGGCGGCGACGAGCTCGGCCATGGCACCGACGGTGTCCTCGATCGGGGTGTCGGGGTCGACCCGGTGCTGGTAGTAGAGGTCGATGTGGTCGACCCCGAGGCGCTCGAGCGACGCCTCGCAGGCGGCGTGGACGTATTCGGGACGGCCGCTGACCGACCGGGTGGGCGGTGAGCCCTCGATGCGGATGCCGAACTTGGTGGCCAGGACGACCTCGTCGCGGCGCCCGGCGATGGCCCGGCCGACGAGGCGCTCGTTGGTGTGGGGGCCGTACATGTCGGAGGTGTCGAGGAGGTTGCAGCCGAGATCGAGGGCCCGGTGGATGGTGGCGGTCGACTCGTCGTCGTCGGTCTGGCCGTAGAAGGCCGACATCCCCATGCAGCCGAGCCCGATCGCCGAGACCGTGGGTCCGTTGGTGCCGAGCGTGCGCGTTTTCATGCCAGTGGGCTCCCTGAGAACGGTTGCGGAAACAACTTTCATCGTAGACGTCTACCGTGAGAGGTGATGAAGATCCCGGTCCGCCGCCCCCACCAGCCGCCCGCAGATGCGAGGTGCCGGCGTTGAGCCGCCCGGGAGCCGGTGGGCCGCCCGGGGTGGGAAGGGAGTCAGGCGGCTCGACGCCGGCGCTGCGCATCCGCGCCCTGACCAAGCGCTACGACGGCGGCGTGCTCGCCCTGGGGAGCCTCGACCTCGACGTCCCGGCCGGGTCGTTCTTCGGCCTGCTGGGACCGAACGGAGCGGGGAAGACGACGCTGATCAGCGCCATCTGCAACCTGATCCGGATCAGCGGGGGTTCGGTCGAGGTGTTCGGCGAGCCCCACCACGCCCTGGCGGCCCGGCGGATGGTCGGGCTGGCCGAGCAGGACGTCAACCTCGACCGCTTCCTCGACGTCGAGGAGACGCTGGTCTACCACGGCGGCTACTACGGGATGCGCCGGGCGGCGGCGGTGGTGCGGGCGCGGGAGATGATGGAGATCTTCGAGCTGAGCGGAAAGGCCAAGGTCCGGGCCCCGGCCCTGTCGGGCGGCATGCGGCGGCGGCTCCTGCTCGCCCGGGCGCTGATGCACGAGCCGCGCCTGGTCATCCTCGACGAGCCGACGGCGGGGGTCGACTTCGAGCTGCGCCTGGAGCTGTGGCGCTACATCCGCCGCCTGCACGGGGAGGGGACGACGATCCTCCTGACCACCCACTACCTCGAGGAGGCCGAGGAGCTCTGCCAGGAGATCGCCCTGATCAACGGCGGACGCCTCCTGGCCCGCGACAGCACGGAGGGGCTGCGCGACACCTACCGGGCCGACTCCCTGGCCGACGTCTACGTCAAGGCCATGGCCGGGTCGCGGTCATGAGCGGGGCGGCGGCGCGGGTGCGCGCCGGGGCGGGAGGCGTGGCCGAGCGCCATCGCGGTCTGTTCGCCCTGGCCGGCCGCGAGGTCCTGCGGGTGCTGAAGCTTTGGACCCAGACCATCGCCGCGCCGGTGTTCTCGTCGTTCCTCTTCGTCATCGTCTTCGGGCTGTCGTTCGGGGGGCGGATCAGCCAGGTCGGCGGGGTTCCCTACAAGGAGTTCATCGTCCCCGGCCTGATCACCATGGCCATGGTCCAGGCGGCGTACTCGAACAACTCCTCGTCGGTGTTCCAGGCCCGGTCGGACCGCTACATGAACGACGTGCTGGCGGCGCCGATGCGCAACTGGGAGGTCAACCTCGGACTCTCGCTGGGCGGGGCGGTCAGGGCGCTGGCCATCGGGGTGTCACTGTTCGCCCTGGCCGCCCCGTTCACCGGCCTCCCGGTGCGCGAGCCGGTGGTACTGGCGCTGGCGGTCGGGCTCGGGCTGACCCTGTTCTCGTCACTCGGGGTGGTGGCGGGGATCTACGCCGAGACCTTCGACCACCACACGTTCGTCAACAACATCGTCATCCTGCCCCTGACCTTCCTGGGCGGGGTGTTCTACTCGGTGGGGCGGCTGCCGTCGCCGTGGCACGAGCTCTCCCACGCCAACCCGATCTTCTACCTGGTGTCAGCGGTTCGCTACGGGTTTCTCGGCACCAGCGACGTCAACCCGTGGCTGGCTCTCGCCGTCACCGGGGTGCTGGCCGCCGGGATGGTGATCTGGAGCGGTTGGTTGTTTGGCACCGGGCGACGGCTGAAGCCCTAGCCGTCGGGGGCTCGGCCGGGAGGGCGGCGGCCGGGAGGGGGTACGGAGGAGGCGAGAATCGCGCATAATCGGCGGGCATGTTCACCCTGAACTGGCCGAACTTCCTGACCGTGGCGAGGATTCTCCTCGTCCCGGTGCTGGTGGTGGCGCTGCTCGACCACACCCACGACGGCGACGTCCTCGCCGCCGTGGTCTTCGCGGCGGCGTCGCTGACCGATTTCGTCGACGGCTACCTGGCCCGGACGCGGAACTCGATCACCAACTTCGGCAAGCTGATGGACCCGCTGGCCGACAAGCTCCTGATCGTGGCGGCGCTGGTCGCCCTCGTCTCCCTCCACCGGCTGGCGGCGTGGGTGGCCATGGTCATCATCACCCGGGAGTTCGCGGTCACCGTCCTGCGCATGGGGGCGACCCAGGCGGGGGTGGTGATGGCGGCGAGCATGTTCGGCAAGATCAAGACCTGCGTCCAGATCGCCACCATCATGGCGGTCATCGCCGTGGCCGGACGGCCGCTGTGGGTGGAGCTGATGGTCTACGCGACGGTGGTGGTGACCGTGCTCAGCGGCCTCGACTACTTCTTCGGGCTGCGGCGGCGCATCAACGAGGCCCAGGCCAAGCGGGCGGTGGTAGCGCCGCCGATCGCGGCGCCGCCGATCGGCGAGGCGCCGAGCCGCCCGCACTGAGCCGCCGGCGCCGCGCCGTTCAGGCCTCGAGCCACTCCCGGCGGGTGGTGTGGCGCTCGGGGGAGCGGCCGGTCTCGAGCTCGCGGCGGAGCTCGCCGAGGGTGCTCTGGCGCTCGGCGAGGACGTTGTGCTGGTGGATGGTCTCGAGGTTCTCCTGGCGGGCGCTGACGAACGCGTCGTCGGCGAGCTCGGGGAGGTGTTCGACCACGCCGCGGAGCATCTCCCGGACGCAGTCCTCGACGAAGCGGGGACGGCGGTGGGCCTTCTCGACGACGGCGGCCTCGTCGGTGCGCTTCATCAGCTCGTAGATCTCCGAGGACATCGAGTGCTCGACGATGGCCAGGAGGCGATGGGCGTCGATGGCGAGCTCGGCGCCCTCGGTGGCCCCGACGTGGAGGGTGCCGAGGCCGCGCTGGTTGTGGGTGGCGACGGGGACGGCGGCGAGGATCCGCTCGATCTCGGCGTCGTCGAAGCCGTCGCCGGCCAGCCGGTCGCGGGCGTCGGCGGCGATCAGCTGCTGGGCGCAGGGGCAGGCGGTGATGCCGGCGGCGGCCACGCCGACCAGACGCCGGGTCCCCCGCTCGGAGGCGACGGCCGACCCGAAGAGGGTGTAGATCTCCTGGGTGGTGATCCCCGAGACCGGGGCCGGCTTGTGCTCGGGGTAGCGGGCGGCGATGGTGACCTCGGCCCGCCGGGCGCCCTGGCGCTGGCGGACGAGCTCGGCCACGTGCTGGGCGAGGCTCTCGGCCCGGAAGGTCGCCGCGCCGAGGATGACCTCGCCGAGGGCGTCGTTGACGACCTCCTCGAAGCGGGACATGTGGGCGCCCTTCTGGCGGGAGCCGAGGTCGACGAAGCAGTCGAGCTTGGCGTAGAAGAGCTGCTCGGAGCCGTTCTGGCGGATCCGGATGATCTTCTCGACGCCGGTCACCCCGACCCGGGTCAGGGCGATCGGGAGGTCGGGGAGCTGGGCTTGGACGTCGGCGGCGACGGCTTTGAGCTGGGTGTCGGGCATCTGGGCTTCGGTGTCAGGGTAGCGGGCGGGAGTGCGGCCCCGAACCGCCCGGTCTGCGGGGCCTGACATCGGCGGGCGGTTGTGGTATCACTCCGCCGCAGGTCCGCGGCCGGCCTCCGTCGTCGTACGAGAGGACACCCGGTCGGGCCCCCATCGCGCCAGAGGCGCGGAGTCGTGACATAGACGTGCAGTGAGGGGTAGCGTCGGGCGGCTCCCGGAATCTCCGGGCAGCCATCGTCCACGACCGGGGATGAGGGATGGGTGACATGGCTCAGGTGGTAGTGCAGTTGCCTGTACAGGACGGCGTGGTCGAGGACGTGGCGCTGGTGGAGACCGAGGAGCTCGCCGGCCTTATCGCCGAGGGCCATGAGCGGGGCTACGTGACCTACGAGGGCATCGCCGGGGTGCTCGAGGAGTTCGAGGTCACCAAGGAGCAGGTGGCCGACCTCTACGCCTACTTCGAGGAGCACGCGATCGACCTGGTCGGGGCGGAGACGGCGGCGCCGGTGGCGGAGCCGGTGAAGGTCGAGCCGCTGCCGGAGCAGATCCGGGGCAAGAAGGTGGCGCTTGACCTGAGCGTGGAGCCGAGCCTCGACTCGCTGCGGCTCTACCTACGCTCGATCGGCCGGGTCTCGCTGCTGACCGGGCAGGAGGAGATCGCCCTGGCCAAGCGGATCGAGCGGGGCGACATGGCGGCCAAGCGGCAGATGGTCGAGGCCAACCTGCGGCTGGTCGTCTCCATCGCCAAGGGCTACCTCGGCCGGGGCCTGTCGTTCCTCGACCTCATCCAGGAGGGGTCGCTCGGGCTGATCCGGGCGGTCGAGAAGTTCGACTACCGGCGGGGCTACAAGTTCTCGACCTACGCGACCTGGTGGATCCGCCAGTCGGTGACCCGGGCGATCGCCGACAAGGGCCGGACGATCCGGATCCCGGTCCACATGGTCGAGAAGCTGAACAAGGTCATCCACATCGAGCGCCAGCTGGTCCAGGAGCTCGGGCGGGAGCCGACGCCGGACGAGATCGCCCGGGAGCTTGAATGCACGTCGCGCGAGGTGCGCGACATCCTGCGGATGTCCCAGCAGCCGGTGTCGCTGGAGAAGCCGATCGGCGAGGAGGAGGACTCGGCGCTCGGGGACTTCATCGAGGACGCGACGGCGGAGTCGCCGTTCGAGGTCGCCTCGAAGAACCTGCGCGACGAGAACGTCTGCCGGGCGCTGGCGGTCCTGCCGCGGCGGGAGCGCGAGGTCATCGAGATGCGCTTCGGCCTGACCGGCGGGCGCCCGCGGACGCTGGAGGAGGTAGGCCAGGCGTTCAACGTGACCAGGGAGCGGATCCGCCAGATCGAGAACCACACGCTGAAGAAGCTCGAGTCGCTGCCCGAGGCCCAGCGGCTGCGCGACGCCAGCTGAGAGCGCGGCGAGCCGCCGCGCGAGGGCACGGTCTCGCTGCACGATCTACCCAGGCTCCATAAGGGGTTTCTGTCCGACCCGGAACGTATGTTCTGGTCATGGAAGGACGTATCTCTCCACGGAAGCAGGGTGACCTTGGTGAACTCTCGGCGCTCGAGTGGTTGATCACCCACGGCTACGCGATCTATCTGCCGTACGGCCACAGCCCAGATTGCGACCTCGTGGCAGAGAACGGCCCCAAGTTGCTGCGCATCCAGGTCAAGACGTCCACGGTGCGGTTCAAGAACCGGTGGGTCGTCGCGGTGTGCACCAAAGGCGGCAACCAGAGTTGGAGCGGACTGGTCAAGCGTCTCGACCCGTCTCGGATTGACCACTTGTTCGCCCTCGTAGCTGACGGACGTCGTTGGTTCATCCCGGCCGATGCGATTGGGGGTGGCACGGCGATACACCTCGGCGGACCGAAGTACGCCGAGTTCGAGGTCGACCGCGGGCACCCCCTGCCCGTCGCCCGAGCACGGGGACCGGTACGCTCTCCGGCCTCGGCGGGGTTCCGGAGCGGTCAAACGGGACGGACTGTAAATCCGTTGGCTCAGCCTTCGCAGGTTCGAATCCTGCCCCCGCCATAAGCTCTGCCGATGCTCGGCCCGCTCCTCCTGGCGAGCGCCGCCGCGGCGGTGGCCCTGGTCCTCGGCGTCTGGTTGCTGAGCCTGGCCTTGCGGGACGCCTCGATCATCGACGTGTTCTGGGGTCTCGGCTTCGTGGGGATCGGGTGGCTGTGCTTCGCCATGGGCGACGGCCTCCCGGGGCGGCGACTGGCCCTGGCGGGGATGGCCACGGTGTGGGGCGTGCGCCTGACCGCCCACATCGGGTGGCGCAACCGCGGCCGGGGCGAGGACTTCCGCTACGCCCGCCTGCGGGAGCGAGACGGCCGCCGGTTCTGGCTGACCAGCCTCTACCGGGTCTACCTGGTGCAGGCGGCGCTCATGTGGGTGGTCGCCCTCCCGCTCGAGGCCGGGGCGGCCGAGGGTCGAGACAGCGGCCTGGGGCCGCTCGGCTGGGCCGGAATCGCCGTCTGGGCGGTGGGCCTCGGCTTCGAGGCGGTGGGCGACCTCCAGCTCGCCCGCTTCAAGGCCGAGGGGGCGAGCGCAGGCCGGGTCATGGACCGGGGCCTGTGGCGCTACACCCGCCACCCCAACTACTTCGGCGACGTGGTCGCCTGGTGGGGCATGGGGGTCGTCGCCGCCGGGGCCGGCGCCTGGTGGGCGCTGGCCGGCCCGGCGGTCAACACGGTGATCCTCGCCCGGCTGACCGGGAAGCCGCTCCTCGAGGCGACGATCGGCGAGCGCCGGCCCGGCTACGCCGAGTACATCGCGGCCACCAGCGGCTTCGTCCCCCTCCCGCCCCGGCGCCGGCCGGGTCCCTAGGCCGGGGCGGTAGACCCGCCCGGGGCGGGGGGACGGCGGGCCGTGGTCGGATAACCTTGCCGGGAGCGCCCTCTTAGCTCAGTTGGTAGAGCACTTCCATGGTAAGGAAGGGGTCTCCGGTTCGAGTCCGGAAGAGGGCTCTGGGAAAGGCCCGCGTTTGCGGGCCTTTTTATGTCTTGGCGTCGTTGGCCCCTGATGTCCGAGGACGATTCGCGCCTGGATGCGCCCGAATC
>JAXDHJ010000063.1:0-15215 GCA_034664565.1 Solirubrobacteraceae bacterium | reverse complement strand
CCTTCTCGACGCGGTACTGCTTGCCTCCGGTCTTGACGATCGCGTACATGCTCTAGACCTCTTCTGGCGCGCTCGGCGCCGTTGCAGCGGAACGGCGCCGTCCGCCTCTGCGGCCGCGGCGCCGAGGTCGGGATTGTACGTCATCGCCGTCCTCCGGGGCCGGCTCGCCGGCCGGGGCGTCGATCAACGCCGCCACCGCCGCCGTGCGACCGACCTCCTCGATGCGGACCATCAGCTTCTGGCCGACGTGGGCCCCGCCGTTGGTCACCGAGATGATGTAGCCGTCGATCTTGGCCACCGCGTCGTCGACGTTGTACATGTGGGGCTCGACGATCTCCACCAGGACCTCCTCGCCCGGGCGGAAGGGCACCGCCCGCTCCTCGACCTCCTCGCGCGAGCCCTCGAGGGTCACCGCCAGGTGGTTGAGGGCCAGGCCCTCGGTGCCCTCGAAGTGGAAGTACTTCCCGGTCTGGGCCTCGAGGGCCCGGAGGACCCGCGCGCCGTGGCCGGTGAACTGGACGGTGACCCGGGGGTTCATCTGGACGAGGAAGGCCTCGATGTCGGGCTTGGCGACGGCGATCTCCCGCAGGCGGCGCTCGAACTCGATGGCGATCGTCTCCTCCGAGCGGATCACCCCCTCGCCGTCGCAGGTGGGGCACGGCCGGCTCATGATCTCCCGCACCCCCTCGGTGACGTTCTGGCGCGTCATCTCCACCAGGCCGAGCTTGGAGATCTCGGCGGTGAAGGTCTTGGTCCGGTCCTGGTCGAGGGCGGCCCGCAGCGTCTTCATCACCGCGTCGCGGTTGCGCGCCCGGGACATGTCGATGAAGTCGATGACGATGATCCCGCCGATGTCGCGCAGGCGCAGCTGGTTGACCACCTCCTCGGCGGCCTCGAGGTTGGTCTTGGTGATGGTGTCCTCGAGGCGGGCGCCCTTGCCCCGGCCGATGAACGAGCCCGAGTTGACGTCGATCACGGTCAGCGCCTCGGCCATGTCGATCATCAGGTAGCCGCCGCTGGGCAGGTCGACCCGGCGCGACATCACGCCGTCGAGCACCTCGTCGACCCCGTAGGCGTCGAAGAGGGGGCGGCCGCCGTCCCACAGCTCGACCCGATCGACGAGCTCGGGGGCGGTGCGGGAGAAGAAGGAGATCAGCCGGTGGTGCTGCTGCTCGTCGTCGACCACGGCCCGCTCGAAGTGGGCGGAGAAGATGTCGCGCACCACCCGGACCGAGAGGTCGGCTTCCTGGAAGACGAGGGCCGGGGCGGACGCGGCGGCCACCCGCTTCTCGAGCACCTCGTGGAGCTTGAACAGGTACTGGAGCTCGCGCTCGAAGTCGGCGCGGGTGGCGCCGTGGGCCGCGGTGCGCACGATGGCTCCTCCGCCGAGGAGGTCGAGCTTGGCCGTCTCCTTGCGCAGGCGCTCGCGCTCCTTGTCCTCCAGGCGCCGGGAGACGCCGATGCCCTCCCCGGTGGGGGCGTAGACCATGTAGCGCCCGGCGATGGTCACCTCCATCGACAGGCGGGCGCCCTTGGTCTTGAGGGGGTCCTTGACCACCTGGACCACGACCTCCTGCCCCGGTTTGAGCAGGTCGGCGATGTTCTGCCCGTCCCGGCCGGCGCCGCGACCGCGGCGCGGGGCCTCGACCCCGGGCAGGACGATCTCGTCGACGTGGAGGAAGCCGTTCTTCTCGAGGCCGATGTCGACGAAGGCGGCTTCGAGGCCGCCGAGGACGTTGTCGACCACCCCCTTGTAGATGTTGCCGACGATCGAGCGAGCGCCGCGGCGCTCGAGGTAGAGCTCGGCCACCCGGTAGCCCTTGGCCGGATCCACGCGGGGCCGGCGGGCGGCGCCCGTCTTGCGCGAGGCGGCCGGGGTGCCTTTCGCCTCCAGCAGCGCGACCCGCGTCTCACCACGGTCGACGCTGACCAATACTTGTTTCTTCACGATGCATGTCCGTTCTGATTAGAAGCGCAGCACACGGCCCTTGAGCGCAGCCGACGTGCGTGCCTGCACGTAGATCGACTGGAGCAGGCCGAGTGCCAGGAATGTGGTGAGCACCGAGGAGCCGCCATAGCTCAGCAGCGGGAGGGTCACGCCGGTGATGGGCATGATGCCCACCGTCATGCCGACGTTGACGAACACCTGGAACATGAGCATGGCGACGATGCCGCCGGCGATCAGCGCGCCGAAGAGGTTCTTGGCGAGCGTGAGTATTCGAAGCGTGCGCCAGATCAACAGCGCGTACAGCGAGAGGACGAGGGCGGCGCCGACGAAGCCGTAGCGCTCGCCGACGACGGCGAAGATGAAATCGGTCTGGTACTCGGGCAGGAAGTTGAGCTTCGTCTGGGTCGACTGGGCGCCCCGGCCGGTCTTCTGGCCGGCGCCGATGGCGATCTTCGACTGGATCTGCTGGTAGCCCTGCTTGGCGGGATTGTCGGTGGGGTTCAGGAACGCGGTGAGGCGGTCCACCTGGTAGGGCTTGAGCACGTGGACCCCGGCCGCCGGAGCGGCGGCCAGGACGATGGTCAGGGCGACCACCCCCAGGGTGAGGAGGGCGGCGAAATGCTTCCACGAGGTCCCGGCCACGAAGAGCACGGCCAAGGCCACCACCAGGTAGACCATCCCCGAGCCGAGGTCGGGCTGAGCGATGACGAACATCGCCGGCCCGAGGGCGAGGAGCATGACCCGGGCGGTGGTCTCCCGCTCGGAGAGCCGGCGCGAGCGGTCGACGACGACGGCGGCGAGGAAGACGATGAGGAGCACCTTGCCGAGCTCGGACGCCTGGAAGGAGAAGAACGGCAGCTGGATCGCCCGCTGCGAGCCGCGGGCGGCCCGGCCGAGGACGAGCACGAGGATGATCATCGCGTTGAGCAGGACGTAGAAGCCGAGCTTGAGCTCGCGCAGGCGGGAGTAGTCGATCCGGGCCAGGGCGACCATGAGCCCGAGGCCGAGGACGAAGTAGATCCCCTGGCGCTCGGTGTAGAACAGGGGCTGACCGGCCACCAGGCCGCGAGTGGCGCCGTTGAGGGTGACCAGCGAGCAGATGGCCAGGCCGATCGCCCCCAGGGTGAGGAGGGGGTCGAAGGGCAGGACGAGCGAGCGCCCGTCGGCGATTCCGGGGACTTCCCCGGCCTGGATGGGGGTGGAGTTCATCAGAGCGTCTTGGAGTGGCCGACGACCAGCTTCGGGGCGATGCCGAACCACTTTGACAGCATCAGGCGCACGGCCGGGGCCGCGGCCTCGGCGCCGAACCCGCCCTTCTCGATGGTCATGGCGATGACGATCGGCCTTTTCGGGTCGGGCGCGTAGGCCACGTACCACGACTGGTCGTCCTGGAAGCCGTGCTGGGCGGTGCCGGTCTTGCCGTAGACGACGCGGGGAAAGTCCTTGAACACCTCGTAGCTGGTGCCCCCCGGGACGCTGGTCGCCATCCGCAGTCCGTCGGCGATCGCCTGCTGGTTGACCGGGTTGAAGTCGACGTGGCTGACCGCCGGCTGCTCGATCTGCTGGACCAGGCGCCCGAGGTTGTCGTCGACGGCCAGGCCGAGGTGGGGCCGGACCACGGTGCCGCCGTTGAACAGCGCCGAGTAGGCCACCGCCATCTGCAGCGGCGTGGCCTGGAGGTCGCCCTGGCCGACGGCGAAGTTGACGTTGTCGCCCGTCGTCCACACGTGGGACGGGTCGCCGGAGATGGCGCACCCGCGGCCGTGGTTACGCTTGCGGCAGGCGATCTCCAGGGCGTTGGCCTGGCGGCGCCAGGCGGCGTCGGGGACGAGGCCGCCCTGCTCCCCGGGCAGGTCGATGCCGGTGGTGCGCCCGAGCCCGAGCTTGCGCGCCCAGGTCTGGATGACCTCGCCGGGCAGGGGGTTGGCCCGCTCGCCGAGGCTGTAGAAGAAGACGTCGGAGGAGACGCGGAGGGCGTCGGCCACCCCGGAGAGGGTCCCGTTGACCGCCTTGCCGGCGTTGCAGAACTGGCGGTGCTCGCGCCCGACGGTGATGCAGCCGGTGTCGACGTAGGGGGTGGTCGGGGTGATCAGGTCGTTCTGGAGGGCGGCCATGGCGGTGATCGGCTTGAACGTCGAGCCCGTGGGATAGAGGCCGGCGATCGCCCGGTCGAGGAGGGGGTGGCCGTTCTGGGGCCCGAACAGCCGGTTGAACTGGGTGGTGGTCTGGGGGTGGGTGAACACGGTCGGGTTGAAGGTCGGGGCCGAGCCCAGGGCGAGGACCTCGCCGTTGGTGGGGTCGAGGGCGACGAAGGCGCCGGCGTCGGCCGCGTGGCCGTTGGCCTGGGCCAGTCCGATGCCCTGGGCCAGGGCGTTCTGGCCCTCCGCCTGGAGGCGCAGGTCGATCGAGAGCTTGAGCTCGTGGCCGGGGATGGGCGGCGTCTCGGTCAGCGGCTTTCCCCGCGGCTGGCCGGCCGAGTCGACCTGCACGCGCTTGGCCCCGTCGCGCCCGCGCAGGTACTGGTCATAGCTCCATTCGATCCCGTCCTGGCCCACGACGCCGGTCTTGGCCACGCCGCGAAAGCGCGGGAGGGTCAGCTCGTGGGGACTGACCTGGCCGACGTTGCCCAGGAGCTGCGCGCCGACCGACCCCAGCGGGTAGCGGCGCAGGTAGACCGGCGCCACCACCACCCCCGGGTACTGGAGCTGGCGCTCGGCCAGGGTGACCAGGGCCCGCTCCCCGGCGTCGGTCTTGATCGTCACGTTGGCGTAGGGAACGTTGACCTTCTTGTTCAGGGTGTGGCGGATCTCGGCGGGGGTGATGGCGAGGAGGCGCCCGAGGCTGGTCAGCTCGCGCCGGCGGACCGGACCGGCAGGGGGCAGCCGGTCGCGGGCGATCTGGACGGCGGTGGCCTGGCGGCTGCCGACGATGACCATCCCGTGGCGGTCGACGATGTTCCCCCGCGGGGCCTGGATGGCCAGGTCACGCACCCGGTTGTTGTTGGCCAGCTGGACGTACTGGTCGCCGGAGAGCACCTGGAGATACCAGAGACGGAAGAGGACGATGCCGAAGAGCACGAGGGCCATGCCCCCGAACACGGCGACCCGCAGCGCCAGCTGGGGCGAGAGCGGCGGCTGACGGTCGCCGGGGCGCTCGATGTCCCTCATCCGCGGGAAAGCGGGCTCAGACCGCCGGTGGTGTAGGCCCGGCGGCGGCGGCGGCGGGGGTCGTCGGGAAGCACCGGACGCAGCCAGCGCCGGACGAGGGCGTACACCGGCAGGGAGATCAGGGTGTTGAGGACGATGGTGGCCAGGGTCTGGCGGACGAGCAGGAAGCTGACGGGGGCATCGACGCCGAGGAGGAACTCCATCAACGAGAAGCCGATGGTCGAGGCGGCGGTGGCGGCGGCCCCGAGGCCGAGCGGGGTGAAGGTGGCCTGCGGGGCGCGGAGCTCGCGCAGCCGACCGGCGCCGTAGCCGATCAGGGTGTAGATCAGGGCCGAGACGCCGAGGGTCTGGACGAGGGCGAGGTCGACGAACAGGCCCATCCCGAACCCGAGCATCGAGCCGGCGACGGCGCCGGTGAGCAGGCCGGCGCTGGCCACCACCAGGGGGGTGATGTCGGCGTTGATGCCGAACAGGGTGAACTGGGACACGGCGGCGACCTGGAGGATCACCGCCGCCAGGCCGAGGGTGGCCAGCCGCAGCCAGAACTGGGTGGTCTCGCTCATGCCGCGTTCACCCGGGTGAGGATCTGGAGCACGTCGAGGTCGCGGAGGTTGGCCATCGGGGTGAGGTGGACGCCCTGGAAGAGGTTGCCGGCATCGACCCGGGTGACCCGGCCGATCGGTATGTCGGGCGGGAACAGGGAGTCGGTCTTGCCGGCCACGGTGCCCGAGGTGACGATGGTGTCGCCGCGATGGACGCGGTCGCCGCTCTGGACGAACTGCATGGTCAGGTCGCTCGGGTCGCCGACCGCGGGGACGACGATCCCCGAGGCGCTCGAGGCCACGTCGCTGGCCGAGACGCCGCTGGTGCTGTCGGTGATCAGGGTGACGATGGCCGAGTTCGGAGCCACCGTGGTGACCTTGCCGACCAGGCCGTCGGCGTTGACCACCGGATTGTTGAGGTGCACTCCCGAGGAGGAGCCGCGGTTGACCCCGACGTGGGCGAACCACAGGGTCGGGGAGCGGGAGACCACGCGGCCGGCGACCGGCCCGTAGGCGTCGAGCTTGGCCTGGGCGTCGAGGCCGAGCATCCGCTCGAGCTCGATCGCCCGCTGGGCCCCCGCGGCGTCGAGGGTCTCCTGGGCGGTGAGGGCCTGGACCTGCTTGCGCAGCTTGTCGCGCTCGCCCTTGGCGCCGAGGGTGTCGCCGACCCAGCCGAACAGGTCGCGCACCGGCTTCAGGGCCCGGCTCGCCCCGTCCTGGATCGGCGAGACGACGGTGAGGACGCCGCGCTGGACGGAGTGCAGCCCGCTGCCCGCCCCCTCGCCGAAGTAGGCGGTGAGCAGTATCAGGGAGAGGGCGACGAGCAGGAGGAGGACTGCGCGGCGCCTGCGAACGGTCTTGTCGTACACGTAGAGGTTGGGGTCGCCGCGTAGCTTACGCCGGGCACCGGGCGCCGCGACGCACCGCCGCCGGGCGCGCGCCCAAGGGGCGGGGGCAGCCGGTGGCCGGGAGCGCCCGGCGGCCTGGCGCACCCCGCGGTGGGGCGGGAGGCGGGCGGACGGGCGGTCGGGCGAACGGGCGGGGACGGGCCGGAGCGGGGGCCGCGCCGAGAGACGCTCCGGGACGGCGGGTCTGGCGGTCGCTCAGCGCCGGTCACCTGCGCCTGCGGTTGCGCGAGTTCCGGCTGGTGCGGTGGATGACGTCGAACTCCTCGAGCGAGCGGCCGGAGCCGACGGCGACGCAGGTCAGGGGCGACTCGGCCAGGTGAGCCGGCATCTGGGTCTCTTCGCGCAGGCGCTCGTCGAGGCCCTGGAGGAGGGCGCCGCCGCCGGCGAGCATGATCCCCCGGTCCATGATGTCCGAGGCGAGCTCCGGCGGGGTGCGGTCGAGCGTCTGCTTGACGGCGTCGATGATCTGGGCCAGCGGCTCCTCGAGGGCGGCGCGGATCTCCTCGCTGGTGAGGACGACGGTCTTGGGCAGGCCGGAGACCATGTCCCGGCCGCGGATCTCGGCCTGCATCTCCTCGGCCATCGGGTAGGCCGAGCCGATCTCGAGCTTGAGCTCCTCGGCGGTCTGCTGGCCGATGAGCAGCTTGTACTCCCGCTTGGCGTAGTTGATGATCGCCTCGTCGAGCTCGTCGCCGCCGATGCGGATGGACTGGGAGACGACGATGCCGCCGAGGGAGATCACCGCGACCTCCGAGGTCCCGCCGCCGATGTCGACGACCATCGAGCCGGTCGGCTCCCCGACCGGGAGGCCGGCGCCGATGGCGGCGGCCATCGGCTCCTCGATCAGGTAGGCGCTGCGGGCGCCGGCCGAGAGGCAGGCCTCCTCGACGGCGCGTTTCTCGACCCCGGTGACCCCGGACGGGACGCAGACCACCACGCGGGGGTGGGCCCAGCGGTTCTGGTGGACCTTCTGGATGAAGTGGCGGAGCATCTCCTCGGTGACGTCGAAGTCGGCGATGACGCCGTCCTTGAGCGGCCGGATGGCGGAGATGGTCCCGGGGGTGCGGCCGAGCATGCGCTTGGCCTCGATGCCGACGGCGTGGACCTCGCCGGTGCGCGAGTCGATGGCCACCACGCTCGGCTCGGAGAGGACGATGCCGCGACCGCGCACGTAGACGAGCGTGTTGGCGGTGCCGAGGTCAACAGCCATGTCGCGGCCGCCGAAACCTGTTAGGTAGGTGAACAAGCCCATCGTCTGATGCGTGTGCGGAGAAGCTGCGGCGGTCGCCGCTGCGGAGCGGGAGGCGCTCCGTCGGAGATGGACGTCAGCCCTGCCTTGAGCCGGAGTGTAGCGGACCCCGGTCGGGGCCCAACCGCCGCAAGACAGCTCTCAGGGTGAGAAAAAAGGCTGCAAAAACGGCCCGGATCGCAGGCCCCTAGACGGCTCCGCCGAGCATCTGCGGCCACAGGCGCAGGAGGGCGGCGACGGGCAGCCCGACCACGTTGGTGTAGTCGCCGTCGATGGCCTCGACCAGCGCGGCTCCCCGCCCCTGGATGGCGTAGCCGCCGGCCCGTCCGCGCCACTCGCCGCCGGCCACATACCAGGCGATGCTCGCCTCGTCGAGGGGGCGAAACCGCACGGCGGTGGCGACCACCGCCAGTCGGGGCTCGGCCCCCTCCCCCACCCCGTCGCCGCCTCCGGCTTCGAGCAGGGCGAGGCCGCTCCACACGGTGTGGCGGGCGCCGCTCAGGGCACGCAGGGTCATCCCGGCCGCCGCCGCGTCGACCGGCTTGCCGTAGATCTCCCGTCCGAGGGCCACCAGGGTGTCGACCCCGAGGACGAGGCCGCCGGTCTCGCCGGCCGCCACCGCCCGCGCCTTGCGCAAAGCGTTCTCGCCGGCCACCTCCCGCGGCTCGCCGCGCGTGCGCTCGGGTATGTCGGCCGGCCGGACGCGGAAGGGCACGCCGAGGGTCTCGAGGATGGCTCGCCGTTGGGGCGAGCGCGAGGCGAGGACGAGCCGGGCCGGGGGGCCGGCCACGCCTAGACGGGCGAGACGGCCCGGAGCGGGGTCGGTCGGTCGTCGACCGCGAGCTCGGGGAAGAAGAGGGCGATCTCCCGCTCGGCCGAGGCGTGGCCGTCGGACCCGTGGACGAGGTTGCGGGCGCTCTCGAGGCCGAAGTCGGCGCGGATGCTGCCCGGCGAGGCGGCCAGCGGATCGGTGTCCCCGATGAGCTGGCGGGCGGCGGCGATGGCCGACCGTCCCTCGAAGACGAGGGCCATGAGCGGGCCGGAGGTGATGAAGTTGGCGAGGCCGGCGTAGAACGGCTTGCCGACGTGCTCGGCGTAGTGGGCCTCGGCCATCTCCCGGCTCATGGTCAGGACCCGGGCGGCGACCGGACGCAGCCCCTTGCGCTCGAAGCGCGCGATGATCTCGCCGCTCAGCGAGCGGGCGAAGGCGTCGGGTTTCACGAGAATGAGAGTTTGCTCCATGGGTTCGTCGGTCTCCTTGAGTGGTGGGCGCCGGCGGGCGGCGCCGACCACTAGTACGCGGTCGGCGGCGCCTCGCCGGCGATGGCGTCCTCGGCCCTCGCCCGGCGACGTCGTGCGCGCCGCGGCTCGGCCGGGGGGAAGTCCCGCGGCTTCACCGGATTCTCGCAGTACGGACAGAGGGTCCACGTCTGCTCGAGCGGCTTACGGCAATTCTGGCATGGATCCTTGAGCCGGCTGAGGCAGTTGGGACAGACGAGGTAGTCGCGCTCGATCTCGTGGTCGCAGTTGGTGCACAGGAGCTGGATCGCCGAGAGGCGCGCCTCCGAGGCCTCCATCTCGAGCTCGCGCTCGCGGACGTCGTCGAGGTACTCGGGCGGGCGGACGATCATGTAGATCATGGTGCCGACGAAGGGGAAGAGGGAGGCGGCGGCGGCGCAGTAGACGAGCATCGGGTCGGCGATGCGCCGGTGGGCGTCGGCGTAGGTCCAGTAGATCAGGGCGAACCAGATGACCACCACGAACAGGATCAGGAGGTTTATGACCAGGTTGATCCCGTCGTTGTTGATTCCGAAATAGCCGATGGGCAGCATAAAGACGAGTCTAACGGGAGCAGAGGGGCGTTCGCCGCCTCGCAGACATACGATTCGCGCCGGCTGGCGGGACTCCTCTAGAGGAACAGCCGTCCGAAGAGGTAGCCGGCGGCGAAGAAGATGAGGATGACCAGGGCGACGCCGAGGGCCACGGCGCCGATCATCGCCGCCAGGGACGGGCGGTCGTCCTCGCTCACAGGATCGACCCGGGCCCGGCACCGGGCGGGCGCAGGAGGTCGGCGATGAGGTAGAGCGAGCCGGTGGCCAGGACGACGCCGCCACCGGCCTCCTCCCGGGCCCCGGCCAGCGCCCGCCGGGGGTCGGGCTCGATCTCGGCCGCCGGGCCGAGGTCGAGCTGGGAGGCGAGCGAGGCCAGGGTGGCCGGCGACAGGGCCCGGGGGCTCGCGGCGGCGGTGACGATCAGCCGCGAGCAGAGGGGCAGGAGAGCGGCGAGCATGGCGGCGGCGTCCTTGTCGTCGAGGATCGAGACGACCAGGCTGAGGGGCCGTCCGGCCAGGAAGGCGGGCAGCGACTCGGCCAGGGCGATCGCTCCGCTCGGATTGTGGGCCCCGTCGAGCACGGTCACCGGGTCGCCGGCGTCGAGGACCTGGAAGCGGCCGGGGACGACGAGGTCGGCGGCGACGCGCCGGACCACCGGCGGGTCGAGCGGCCGCTCGAGGTAGGCCTCGGCGGCGGCGACGGCCACGGCCAGGTTGCGCCGCTGGTAGGCCCCCCGGGCCCGCAGCAGTCCGCTCTCGGGCAC
Source organism: Solirubrobacteraceae bacterium (assembly GCA_034664565.1). GTDB lineage: Bacteria > Actinomycetota > Thermoleophilia > Solirubrobacterales > Solirubrobacteraceae > Palsa-513. Next base: position 4,806 of record JAXDHJ010000063.1, on the reverse strand, counting down.
GTCGACCGGGGCCACGACGATGCGGGCACCACGCTCGCCGGCCACCCGGCGGGCCACGGCGAGGGCGTCGGGGTGGAGGTCGGGGCCGAGGACGAGGACCCCGCCGGGGCGCACGACGTCGAGCTTCTCGGCGGCGATGTCGATGATCCGCGGGCCGAGCCAGCGGGTGTGCTCGAGGGCGACGTTGGTCAGCACCTGGACCTTGGAGTCGATCACGTTGGTGGCGTCGTAGCGACCGCCGAGCCCGGCCTCGATCACGGCGACCGCCACCCCGGCGGCGGCGAGCTCGAGGTAGGCGGCGGCGGTCAGCGCCTCGAACTGGGTGACCCGGTCGTCGGCACCGAGGTTGCGGTCGACGAGCTGGGCGGCGTGGGCCGCCCGCTCGACGGCGGCGGCGAAGCGCCCGGGGGTGACGTCGCGCCCACCGACCTGGATGCGCTCGGCGAAGTCGACGAGGTGGGGTGAGGTGTAGGCGCCGGTGGCGTGCCCGTGGCCCTCGAGGAGGGCGGCGATCATCCGCGTGGTCGAGGACTTGCCGTTGCTCCCGACCACGTGCACCGAGGCGAAGCGCTCGTTGGGGGCGTCGAGCACCGACATCAGCCGGCGCATCCGCGAGAGGCCGAAGCGCATGCCGAAGAGCTCGAGGCCGAGCAGGTAGCGCTCGGCCGCGGCCGCCGTCCACCCCGACCCGCTCGCCACCCCGCCGATCGGCCGGCGCCGGCCGTCGGCCGGGCTCACCGGTCCGACCCGCCGGCGGCGCCGAACCCGGTCACGGTCGGCCTGCCCCTCACAGCGCGGTCAGCTCGGCCTCGAGCTGGGCGAGCCGCTCGTGCTGGGCGGCGACCACCTCGGCCGGGGCCTTGGCCACGAAGCCGGGATTGGCGAGCTTGCCGGCGGCCCGGGCGATCTCGGCCTCGAGCTCCTCCCGCCGCTTGGCCCGGCGCTCGCCGTGGGCGCGCAGGTCGACCCCCTCGCCGGCCAGGACCTCGACGATGCCGCCGGGCACCGGCACCCGGACGAGGACGTCCCCCCCGACCCCTCCGTCCACCCCGACCCCGCCGTGCGCCCCGGCCCCGGCCCGGGCCCGGGCCCCGCCGCCGGCGCGCGGCCCGCCGGCGCCTGCGGTCTCGAGGCGGAGGCGGGCCATGCGGGCCACCAGGGGGGCGACCTCGTCGTAGCCGTCGGCGGCGAGACGGACGGGGACGATGACCTTGGGCTTGATCGCGACCTCGTCGCGCCAGCCGCGGATGGCCTCGGTGGCGGCGATGGCCCGCTCGAGCCCGGCCTCGGCCCGGGGATCGAGGAGGGCCTCGTCGGCCACCGGGAAGGCGGCCCCGGCGAGGAGCCCGTCGCCGGGGCGGCGCACGTGGGTCCAGACCTCCTCGGTGACGAAGGGGATGAGGGGATGGGCGAGGGCGAGGGTCTCGCGCAGGACGTGGAGCAGGGTCTGGGACACCGCCAGGCGATCCTCGCCGTCGCCGTCGCCGTCGCCGTCGCCCTCGCCGGCGAGACGGCCCTTGACGAGCTCGAGGTACCAGTCGCAGAGCTCGCGGTAGACGAAGTCGTAGACGGCGTGGGCGGCGTGGGAGAAGTCGTAGGCCTCGATCCGGCGGGCGAGCTCGAGCTCGATGCGGGTGAGACGGGAGAGGATCCACCGATCCTCGATGGCCGCCGCCACCGGGGCGGGGACGGCGTCGGGGGCGACACGGAGGAGGACGAAGCGCGACGCGTTGAACAGCTTGTTGGCCAGGGCCTGGCCCTGGGCTATCTTCTCGGCGCTGTAGGGGACGTCCTGGGTCGAGGACATGGCGAGCAGGCCGAAGCGGACGGCGTCGGCCCCGTGGCGGTCGATCTCGGCGATGGGGTCGACGCCGTTGCCGAGCGACTTCGACATCCGCCGCTTGTCGGGGGCGAGGATCACCGAGTGGACGTAGACGTCGTGGAAGGGGGCCTCCCCGGTGAACTCGAGGCCCATCATGATCATCCGGGCCACCCAGAGGAAGACGATGTCCCGGGCGGTGGTGAGGACGTCGGTCGGGTAGAAGGCGGCGAGCTCGGCGGTCGGCTCGGGCCAGCCGAGGGTGACGAAGGGCCAGAGGGCGCTGGAGAACCAGGTGTCGAGGACGTCGTCGTCCTGGCGGACCTCCCCGTCGCACAGGCCGCAGCGGGCGGGCGGGACGGCGGCGACGTAGGTCTCCTCGCAGGCGTCGCAGTAGTAGACCGGGAGGCGGTGGCCCCACCAGAGCTGGCGGGAGATGCACCAGGGCCGGATGCTCTCCATCCAGTCGAGACAGCGCCGGCCCTGGGACTCGGGATGGAAGCGGACGCGGCCGGCCTCGACGGCGGCGATGGCCGGGGCGGCGAGCGGGCCCATGCGCATGAACCACTGGAGGGAGATCAGCGGCTCGATGCGCCGGCCCGAGCGGTGGGAGAAGGGGACGGCGTGGGTGAGCGGCTCCCGCCCCCGGAGGACCCCGTCCTCCTCGAGGGCGGCGATCACCGCGGCCTGGGCCGAGGCGACGGGGAGTCCGGCGAAGCGGGGGCCGGCGGCCTCGGTCATCCGCCCGTCCTCGCCGATCACCGAGATCTGCTCGAGCCCATGGCGGCGGCCGATCTCGAAGTCGTTGGGATCATGCCCGGGGGTTATCTTGAGAGCACCGCTCCCAAAATCCACTTTCACGTAATCGTCGGCGATTATCCGGAGCCGGCGCCCGAGAAGGGGAAGGATCACCTCCCGGCCGATCAGGTGCTGGTAGCGGGGGTCGGCTGGGTTCACGGCGACCGCGGTGTCGGCGAGCATGGTCTCCGGTCGGACGGTGGCCACGACCACCTCGCCGTCGGCGTCACCGTCGCCGTCCCCGTCACCCTCAGCCAGGGGGTAGGCGATCAGGTAGAGGGTGTCGGTGACCTCCTGCTCGGCGACCTCGAGGTCGGAGATCGCCGAGCGGGTGCCGGGATCCCAGTTGACCAGGTAGTTGTCGCGGTAGATGAGGCCCTTCTCGAAGAGGGCGATGAACACCTTGGTCACGGCGGCGGCGTAGTCGTCGTCGAGGGTGAAGCGCTCGGTCTGGTAGTCGCAGGAGGCGCCGAGGCGCTTGTACTGCTCGACGATCGCCCCGCCGTAGCGGCTCCGCCAGTCCCAGACGCGCTCGACGAAGGCGGCCCGGCCGAGCTCCTCGCGGCCGGAGCCCTCGGCCACGAGCTGGCGCTCGACCTGGGTCTGGGTGGCGATGCCGGCATGGTCGGTCCCGAGGATCCACTTCGTGCGCCGGCCGAGCATCCGGTGGTAGCGGATCAGGGTGTCCTGGATCGAGCCGTTGAGGGCGTGACCCATGTGGAGGACGCCGGTGACGTTGGGCGGCGGGATGGCGATCGAGTAGTTCTCGGCCGGGGTGCCGGCCGGCTCGGGGTGGAAGAGGCCGGACTCGAGCCAGGCGGCGAGGATGCGCGGCTCGGCCTCGGCCGGGTCGTAGCGGGTGCGTGATTCGAATGGCTCGGACATCGCCGGCAAAGGCTAGCCGCCGGAGCCGGAACGGGGGCTCAGCGCATCCGGCGGCGGGCGACGGCCTTGGGCAGGACCTCGCGGGCGACGGTCTTGAGGTCGATCTTGGCGAGGATGCGCTTGACCTCGGCGCGCTCGCGGGCCGTCAGGTTGGCGGGCAGGCCGCGGGACTTCATGGCCAGCCGGCTGAGCTTCTGGCGGTCGCCGGATGGGAGGTCGCGCCAGACACCGTGGGCGACGGTGGCCACCTCGTAGAGGAGCAGCCAGGGGGTGGGGCGCAGGCGAGGCACGGCTACCCGGCCTCCTCGCGCAGTTCGCGGGAGGGATCCTCGCGGGCGGCCTCGGTGACCAGGGTCGGGGTCAGACCCTTCTCGATGGTCTCCTTGGTCACCACGCACTTCTTGACGTCGCGGCGGGAGGGGAGCTCGAACTGGACGTCGAGGAGGACCTCCTCGATGATCGAGCGCAGGCCCCGGGCCCCGGTCTCCCGCTTGAGGGCCTTGTCGGCGATGGAGAGGAGGGCGTCGTCGGAGAAGACGAGCTCGATCCCGTCGAAGGAGAAGAAGCGCTGGAACTGCTTGACCAGGGCGTTGCGAGGCTCGGTGAGGATGGCCACCAGGTCGGGGTGGGTGAGCTGGTGGACGGCCGACATGACCGGGAGGCGGCCGATGAACTCGGGGATCAGGCCGTACTGGATGAGGTCCTCGGGCAGGCAGCGCTCGAAGACCTCGCCGGTGTCCTTCTGCTCGGCGGTCTCGATGGCGGCGCCGAAGCCGATGCCGTTGTGGCCGATCCGCCGCTCGATCACCTTGTCGAGGTTGGCGAAGGCCCCGCCGCAGATGAAGAGGACGTTGGTGGTGTCGATGGAGAGGAACTCCTGGTGGGGGTGCTTGCGGCCCCCCTGGGGTGGAACCGAGGCCGAGGTGCCCTCGAGGATCTTCAGGAGCGCCTGCTGGACGCCCTCGCCGGAGACGTCGCGGGTGATCGACGGGTTCTCCGACTTACGGGCGATCTTGTCGATCTCGTCGATGTAGACAATGCCGGTCTCGGCGCGCTTGACGTCGTAGTCGGCCGCCTGGATGAGCTTGAGCAGGATGTTCTCGACGTCCTCGCCGACGTAGCCGGCCTCGGTCAGGGCGGTGGCATCCGCGATGGCGAAGGGGACGTTGAGGATTCGCGCCAGCGTCTGCGCCAACAGAGTCTTCCCGCAGCCGGTCGGGCCGAGCAGCAGGATGTTCGACTTCTGTAGCTCGACCTCGCCGTCATCGGTCACCATCTGGACGCGCTTGTAGTGGTTGTAGACC
>JAXDHJ010000062.1:0-5399 GCA_034664565.1 Solirubrobacteraceae bacterium | reverse complement strand
CCGAGCTGCCCTACATCCTCTGCGTGATCGACGAGCTCGCCGACCTGATGATGGTCGCCCCGGCCGACGTCGAGGACTCGATCATCCGCCTGGCCCAGAAGGCCCGGGCGGTGGGGATCCATCTCGTCCTCGCCACCCAGTCCCCCCGGGTCGACGTGATCACGGGGATGATCAAGGCCAACGTCCCCTCGCGCATCGCCTTCGCCGTCTCCTCCCAGACCGACTCCCGGGTGATCCTCGACCAGAACGGGGCCGAGTCGCTGCTCGGGGCCGGGGACATGCTGTTCTCACCGGTGGGCAGCTCCCGCCTCCAGCGCATCCAGGGCGCCTACATCGACGAGCCCCAGATCCTCGCCCTCACCGACTTCTGGCGCCGCCAGGGCGAGCCCGAGCTGCGGGAAGAGCTGCTCGAGGAGGTCGAGCCCGCCGCCGGCGAGGAGGCCGAGGCCGACGAGTTCGACCCCGACGAGGACCCCCTCCTCGGTGACGCCATCCTCCTCGTCGCCGAGATGGGCACCGCCTCGACCTCGATGCTCCAGCGCCGCCTGCGCCTCGGCTACACCCGGGCCGGGCGGCTGATCGACATGCTCGAGCGCCGGGGGATCATCTCCGGCTACGAGGGCTCAAAGCCCCGTCAGGTGCTCGTAACCGAGGCCGACGTCCCCCGCGTCCTCGCCGCCCTCTCCGAGCGCGTGCGCCCGGGCGGCGGCGACCCGCTCGGTCTCACCGAGTCCCCGGCCCCGGCCGACCTGTCCTGATCGAGCCGCCGGCCGGCCACCCAGCTCCCGGCGACGCGAAAGGGCGCTGGTGTCTCCGCGGTGACGGGGCTCCGACCACAAGTCTGCATGGGACAACGGTAAGCGCAGCGCAAGTGGTGCACTTTCGACTGGCCTTGACACCGGCATCAAGCAAACGCCCGGGAGAGCGGCTGCTCGGGCGTGGCGGGCCGCCTCGGTGGGGAGCGTGGTGCTCTAGCGTCGGGCTTGGGCGGTGGCGAGGAGCTGGTGTCCCAACCTGACTGCCAGGTCCAGAGTGCCGGTCCTGGCGAGGTGGTTGAGCGTGAACGTCACGGCTAGCCTGTGGGCGCGGATCCTGACGTTCCGCGAGCCGTGGCCGAGCGTGCGTCCGTGGCGGCGCGCCCGCCAGCTGACAGTGGCGTTCGCGTTCTCGATTGTGGCGAACACGCCGCTGACGTACAGGTGACGTCCGCTGATCCGCGCGGTGAGCTTGGTGTGCCCGCTGGGTGCGGGCGGCGGCGGGCGAATCGGGCCACTGGTGTTGGCGGGCGGGATGGTCACGGGCACGGTGGCCGCCGCGCCGGTCTTGCCGTAGCTGTCTGTCAGCGAGAGCCGGACGGTGTAGGCGCCGGGTCCGGCGGCGGTGAGTTGCGCCGGCCCGGATGGGGTGACGGCGACCGGCGGGGCGCAAGTGGCCTGGCAAAGCTGGCCCTGGGCGCCGACGATCGGTTGAGGGGGCGAGACGGGGTTGGCCCAGGTCAGGATGATGCTGCTCGACCCGGCGCCGACCGGAGCGGCGCTCAGGCTGGTGGGGGCGGGGGGTCCGTGGTTATCTACTACGACCGGAGAGGTTTGCGTGGTGGTGATGTTTCCGGCGGCGTTGGTGGCGCGCAGCATCAGCGTTTGCGGCCCGTCCGGGAGGGCCAGCGTGTTGATGTCGATGCGGCCGGCCGGGAGCTGGGGGCAAGGCTGGGTCTGGGAGTAGTCGCATGACTGCGACTGCAGCGCGAGCTGTGCACCTGCGCCGTCGACGGCGACTTGTGCGATCCCGGACACGTCCGAGGCGGTGAAGGTGACGGGCAGCATCCCGGACACCGCGCCCGAGGTGCTCCCGCCGAGCGCGGACACCGCCGGCAGCCCCGGCTCGGCCAGCGTCACTTCCACCGAGTACAAGTCGGCTTGAGCGAGGTGCCGCGAGCCGCCGGCGGTGCACGATCCGCTGGGCACGGGACTGCAGCGGATCCCGAAGAACAGCACGCCGTCGGAGAGGCCGGTCTCGGTGACCGGCGCCTGATGGTTGAGCAGCGAGCAACCGGTCGGGGAGCCTGGCGGCGTGCGGCACGCATCGAGCGGCGCACCGTCCACGTTGAACAGACCGACCTCGAACTGAAGATCGGCCTGATCGGTCTGGAGGCTGCGGTAGGCGCTGACCGCGGTGATCGTCGTCCCGAGCGGGGCGGTGAATAACCAGCCCGCCACAGCGCCCGCCGGCATCTGGGTCGCGGAGCCAACCACGTCCTCGCCGAACAGCGCGCCCTGCTCTGTGGCCTGATCGAGGGGCCCGACCGGGGGGCCGCCACACAGGTTGCCCTGCGCGAGGGCCTGCACAGATGTGTTCAGCGGCTGCCAGGCTCCCGCGCTCATCGTCGGGCTGCACGCGCTCACCACATAGCTGCCGCTGGCCAGGGCATACGGCGCCCCGATCGCCGCCAACATCCCTGCCATCACCCCAGCAAGCACGGCGAGGAGCCTTCGCCTCGATCTAACGCGAGGTGCGTCGACGATCGCCACGAGCGCTACCTGGTCGGCAGAAAAGTCACAGCGCGGTCCCCGCCCGCTTGGCTCCTGGGCCACGCTCGCGACCGATGACCCCTCTACCACCGCGGCGCGCTCGCGCGGCCGCCGACCTGGGGTGACATCGATCGGAGGTGCGGCCATTCAGGACCATGCTAGTTCCACCGCCGAGAGGAAGCTGCCCGCGCTGAGCGCCCGCGGGCCGATGGCTGGCTGCAACCCCGTGACGGTGCGGGTGGGTGAGGCGGATTCGCGCAGTGCCTCATGGATCGCTCGTGCGTGGATCCTCGGCCCGGCCGATCCGCCGAGGGAATGCGTTGGCGTTCCGGCGAATTCGACCAGCGTCGGCGGCTCAGCCGGCCGGGCCGACCGGCGAGCCGGCCGGCAGCGTCGATCACCGACGTTCCAGGTCTCCACGCTCGACCATCACCGAGGTCGACTTGAGGATGACCTGGGCGTCGTCGCCGGCGCGTAGGTCGAGCTCCTCGACCGCCTCGCGCGTGACCACGGCGACCACCCGCCCCGGCTCGGTGGTGTCGAGCACGACGCGGGCGAGGAAGCCCTCGAGCTCGACCGACACCACGCGGGCGCGCAGCCGGTTGCGGGCGCTGATCAGGTGGGGCTTGGGGCCGCGGAGGCGGTCGACCTCGGCGGCGGCGACGACGCGGTGGTTGCGCTTGTCGCGGGAGACCGCGATGCGGCCCTGGCGATCCCACCGGCGGATGGTGTCGACGGTGACGCCAAGGGCTCGCGCGGCCGCGCCGATGGTGTAGGTCTCGTCAGCCACCACGCTACTCTCTCACACTTCGTGACTAGGTAGCATGCCCAGAAAGACATGGGTGCTTGCCCTTCATGCCTAGATGAACTACGCTGAGGGAACTGAAACCCGCGAGAAGAGGCGAACCCATGGCGGTAGCGGATGAGAGCAGCGCATTGGCATCGCTCCTCATGAGCCGGTCGCTGAGCGACCCGGAGCTGATGGCGGCCAGCGACGCGACGCCGGACTACGCGATCCTGCCCGAGGTCAGCGTGCTGAAGATCGGCGGCCAGAGCCTGATCGACCGCGGCCGCGCCGCCGTCTACCCGGTGGTCGAGGAGCTGGCGGCGGTCAAGCGCAGCCACCAGATCCTCATCGGGACGGGCGGGGGCACGCGGGCCCGCCACGCCTACGCCCTGGCCGCCGAGCTCGGCCTGCCGACGGGCGTGCTCACCGACATGGGGGCGGCGGTCGCCGGTCAGAACGCCCAGATGCTCGGCTACCTGATGGCCCGCCACGGAGTGCCGGTGGTCGGCGGGTCGGCGTTCAGCGCCCTCGCCCTCTACCTGGCCGAGTGCGGGGCGGCGATCTTCGCGGGCATGCCGCCGTATGACATGTGGCAGCACGTCCCCACCGAAGGGGTGATCCCGCCCTACCGGACCGACGCCGGGTGCTACCTGGTGGCCGAGGTCTACGGAGCCAAGAACATGATCTTCGTCAAGGACGAGGACGGGCTGTACACGGCGAACCCGAAGACCGAGCCGGCGGCCGAGCTGATCCGGGAGATCACCGTCGATGAGCTGATCGACCGCGACCTGCCCGACCTGATCATCGAGCGGCCGGTGCTCGAGTTGATGCGCCACGCCCGCCACGTGAAGTCGGTTCAGGTCATCAACGGCCTCAAGCCGGGCCTGATCTCCCGGGCCCTGCGGGGCGAGCACGTCGGCACCATCATCTCCGCGGCATGAGCGGCGCGGGCGATACCCACGAGGAGAATGCCATGACCCCCGGACCGCCGTTCACTGCTGCCAAGGACGTGCCGTCGGCGCTGGTGCGCCAGACCCTGCTCGACCGCGAGCTGGTCCGACCGATCAACCGGCCGGTGGTCAAGCTCCTACCCTGGCTGAACGTCGTCGCCCTCGGCGGACGCTCGATCATCGACCGCGGAGCCCAAGCGGTCCGACCGGTCGTCGACGAGCTCCGGGCGGCGCTCGGCGAGCACCGCCTCCTCATCCTCACCGGTCCCGGCATCCGCGCCCGCCACGTGCTCGGTGTCGGCCTCGACCTCGGACTCCCGACCGGCGTCCTGGCCTCGCTGATGTCCACCGAGGCCGAGCAGAACGGCCACCTGATCGCCGCGCTGCTCGCCGAGGACGGCGTCTCCTACCTCCCGCACAACACCGTCGCTCACCAGCTCGCAGTCCACCTCTCGGCGAGCCGGGCCGCCGTCTCCAACGGGTTCCCACCCTACGAGCTCTACGAGTTCCCGCCCGCGGTGGGCAAGATCCCGCCGCACCGCACCGACGCCGGGACGTTCCTCCTCGCCGACGCCTACGGCGCCGCCCGCACCATCTACGTCAAGGACGTCGACGGCGTGTTCACCAGCCACCCCGACGCCGACGGGGGGCAGCCGGAGCTGATCCCGCGCATCGCCGCGAGCGAGCTGCAGGCGATGAACCCGAAGACCCTGCCGATCGACGCGCTCGTGCTCGAGCTGATGGGCGCCGCCAAGCACGTCCAGGAAATCCAGATCGTCAACGGCCTGAAGCCCGGGAACATCACCAAGGCCCTGGCGGGCATGCACGTCGGCACCATCATCCGCGCCGAGTAGCCGCGGCGGGCGAGGCCGGTCTCGACGCTCGGGACAACAATGCGTCCATTCCCGAGCGAGAGCACAGCCCGGGCTCGGGTTGGCCCTAGAGTCCCGAGACCAGGCGCAGGGAGGCGGCCGCGAGGTAGAGGACCGCTGAGCCGAGGATCACCCAGAGACTCTCTACCCTGCGGGTGGCGAGCACCGCGGCGCCGGCGGCGAGGATGGCCAGGAGGACGGGGTCGGTGATGGCTTGGCGCCCGAGGGGCAGGGCGTCGACCCAGAGCAGCCCGGCGCTGGC
>JAXDHJ010000061.1:0-8046 GCA_034664565.1 Solirubrobacteraceae bacterium | reverse complement strand
GCCAAGTGCGGGACGATCTCCATCAAGACGAAGGCCGGCCACAAGCGCCGGACGGCGTGCGTGGCCAAGGCCAAGCTCACCTACAAGCGGGCGCTCGCCGTGGTCAAGTGCCAGTCGATCAAGAGCTCGCACGGGCGCGCCGCGTGCGTGGCCCGGGCCCACAAGATCAAGAAGTAGACGCCGCTCGCCGCCGGGACGGGCTCAGCGGACGAGCGGTCCGCCCGAGCCCAGGGCGGGGCTCGACCAGCTGAAGCGGGTGACGTCGTCGCGGGGGGCGAGCGCCCCGGCGCGGATGCCGCGCCGGACGAAGAGGATCGGCGCCGGGGCGGCGCGGGCGATGGCCGAGCGCGTCTCCCCGAGGCCCTCCTGACGCCAGCGATCCGAGAGGCCGCTGATCAGGAGCCCGGCATCGGCCGCCGCCTCGATAACCCCCTCCCGCCCGCCGGTCGAGATGACCGGCTCGGCGGCCACCCCGGCGAACTGCTGGACGAGGAGGGAGGCGTCGGCCAGGAGTCGGCTCGAGTCCTTCTCCTCGCCGCCCTTGCTCGCCGCCCCCAGGAGCCGCAGCGGGGCGCCGGTGGCCGACGCGAGCCAGGCCCCGAGCTCGAGGGCGGCCCAGTCGTGCTCGGCGCCCCCGAAGGGAACGATGATGGGGGCTCCCGGGCCGGGCACGATCACCGCATCCTCGCGGGCGACGAGCACCGCCACGTCGCACGGAGCCTTGCGCAGCACGGTGCCGACCGCCTCGCGCGGGACCCCGGCGCCGAGCAGGGGCCGGCGCCCGTCGATGAGCACGAGATCGACCTCCTCCGAGTCGGCGAGCCTGACCAGGTCCTGACCCGGGTCGGGCGAGCGGAAGGCGACCGCCCGGGCGGAGATACCCCGCTCGAGGAGGGCGACGCGCTCCCGTTGGACCTCGTCGTTGGAGGCGAGGAGGATGCGGCTCTCGGTCTGCAGGGCGCCGCGCACGGCGGCGCCCCGGGGCGGGCGCACCAGGCGGGCGAGGATGACCTCGCGCTGGGGAGCGGTCCGGGCCAGCGGCTCGGCCAGGGCGATCAGCTGAGCCAGCCCGGCGTCGGTCTGGGGGGCGACGAGGACCGCCCGGGCGGGGATGGGCACCACCGAGTCGCGCTCGGTCTGACGGCGGGCCTCGGCCAGCTCCTCCTCCAGCGGCTCGCCGAACCGGTTCTTGGGGTCGAGGACCTTGAGAATGGGTCCGGCCATGAACGTCGTGGTCAGGGCCATGATCACCAGGGCGGCGAACAGGGCCGAGGAGATCACCCCCTTTTCGAGGGCGAGGTTGAGGACGATGAGCTCGGTCAGGCCGCGGGTGTTGAGCAGGGCGCCGAGCACGGCCGACTCCCGCCAGCCCAGGCGCATCACCCGCGAGGCGATCATCGTCCCGCCGTACTTGCCGGCGATGGCGATGGCCACCAGACCCAGGGTGATGAGCAGGAGCTCGGGGCGGTCGAGCAGGCCGACGTTGGTCCGGAGGCCGGTGTAAGCGAAGAACAGGGGCAGGAGCAGGGTGACGACGAAGTCCTCGACCCTGTGGGCGACGTCCTCGGTCAGCCCGGCGTGGCGGGGCATGACGAACCCCATGACGAAGGCCCCGAAGATGACGGCGATGCCGATGGTCTCGGTCACGTAGGCCGAGAGGAGCACGCCGGCGAAGATGGCGGTGATCCAGCCGCCGGGCAGGCGACCCATCTCGTCGTGGGCGGTGGCCGCCCGGGCGAGGATGGGACGGACGGCGAAGGCCATGATCAGGCAGAAGCAGACGGCCAGGGCCACGGTGGCGATCACTCCGCTCGTCCCGCCCGTGCCGGCGAAGGCGGAGGCCAGGGCGATGAGGAACCAGGCCGAGACGTCGTCGATGGCCGCCGCCGAGAGGGCGAGGGCGCCGAGCGGGCGCTTGAGCATCCGCCGCTCGACGACGATCCGGGCGAGGACCGGGAAGGCGGTGATCGACATGGCGACCCCGACGAAGAGGGCGAAGGCGATGAACTTGGTATCGGGGGCGAGCAGGCTGAACAGGGGGATCGCCGCGAGCAGGCCGATCGACAGGGGCACCAGCAGGCCGGTGTTCGAGATGGCCAGCGCCAGCTTCACCCGCCCCCGCAGCTGGGTGGCGTCGAGCTCGAGCCCGACGAGGAACATGTAGAAGATCAGGCCGAGGTTGGCCGCCACCCCGATGTAGGGGATGATGTCCGACGGGAAGAGGGCGATCTCCACCCCCGGGGCCAGGGTCCCGAGCAGCGTCGGTCCGAGGAGGATGCCGGCCAGCACCTCGCCCATCACCCGCGGCTGCCCGAGCCGGGCGACCACGGCGCCCATGAGCCGGGCGAACAGCATGACGATGACGATGGCGATGAAGAACGCCGCCACCGTGTGGTCGACCGCCCGCTGCTTGTTGGCGATGGTGTGCTCGGCCGCGGGCGCCCCAGCCGGGGTCGGGGGCTTCGCGGTGGGGGGGACGGGGGCGGCGCCGGGGGCCGCCGCGCCGGCGACGGCGACCGGGGTGAGCATGAGGTCGAGCTGGCGGCCGGTGGCGACGCCGGTCAGCCGCTCCTGACCGCCGTGGGTGCAGGTGAGGGCTCCGCTGAGCATCCCGGCCCGGTAGGCGAGCCGACCCCGCGAGCGCCTCTGCGCGATCAGCTCGAGGCTGGCGCCCGACCCGTCGAGGGAGACCTTGCCCCCGAGGCAGGCCGACCCGGGCGAGAGCTGGTAGTCGCCGGCCACGTTGGGGGGCGCCTTGAGCTTCGGGGACCCAGGCGCCGGCGGGTCGCGCTTGAAGCGGGCGCTGACCGGGGTGCTGCCCACGGTGCCGGCGAGGACGCCGGCCGAGTAGGCGAGGTCGAGGCGGCGCTCAGCGTGGTCCGCGCAGGTCAGGGTCCCGGTCAGCCGGCTGCCCTTGAAGGTGAGCTTTCCGGCCGCGCCGTTCTGGGGATCCTCGAGGGTGACGAACTGGCCCGACTGGACGATGTTGAACTGCTGGCCCAGGCACTGCGCCCCGGCATCGACGTCGTAGCCGCCGGCGATCGGGCGCTGGGCGTGCTGGTGGGCGCCCTTGGATACGACGAAGACCACGACGATCACCGTGACCGCGGCCAAGAGTCCGTAGTAGATGGCCAGGCGGCGCGTCCCGACGCTCCGCGGGGCGGCGTCCCCGGTCGTGCTCATTGCGCACGGCAGTCTAGGCGACGTGCCGATTCCCAGGTGACGCAGCCGCTGTTGATGGTTATGCTTGCGCCCATGAAGTGGCTCCGATCCGGCTCGGCGTGCCGGCGCTGATCATCCAGTCCGGCCCCCAGGCCGGGACGCGCTTCGAGATCGACGGCGAGGTCGTCGTCGGCCGGGGTGAGGTCGACTGCGTCATCGACGACGTCGAGCTCTCCCGCCGACACCTCGCAGTGAGGCTGACCTCGGCCGGGGTCGAGGTCGAGGATCTCGGTTCGCTGAACGGCACGTGGTTCAAGGGTAAGCGCGTCGTCGCGACGACGGTGATTCCCAACGGCGGGGTGATTCGCATCGGCGAGACCGAGCTGGTGATCGAACTGGCCACGCCGGCCGCGGAGTCCTCGCGCACCGTGGTCTCGCCCGCCGCTGCCCCCCCGCCGGTCGCGCCCGAGCCGGTGCCGCCGCCCGAGGTCGTCGCCGAGCCGCCGCCACCGCCACCGCCGCCGCCACCGCCACCGCCACCCGCGGAGCCGGCGGCCGAGTCGACGGATCCGCCGCCGACCAACGTGCCGATCAAGCCCGCCCGGCCGAAGACCCCGCCGCCTGCCGCGCAGGCACCGGCGCCGCCGCCACCACCGGATGGGGCCGAGGCGCCCACGGTGCCGCCGTCTCCCCGCCGCCGCGCTGCCGCCGCGCCGCCGCCGTCGCCGTCGCGTTCGCGGCGCCCGACCCCGGGGGGGACGAGCGGCGCTCCGGTCGGGGCCTTCTCACCACCGGGCAAGCCCGGACGCCGCAAGGTGGCAACCCGCCTCGTCCTGCCCGCCGCGATGACCTTCCTCACCATCTTCGCCACGGTCATCGCGCTGCTCGTCTACTTCGCCACGCGCTGAGCGCGGGACCGGGCGCCGCCCGGCGCCGGCTACCGGGAGGACGGCGCCGGGGCGGGACTCACTTGGTGGCGAGGTAGATCGCCACCACCAGGCAGACGAGCAGGAAGATGGCAAGCGGCGCCAGGTTGGCGCGCTTGCGCACCCGGACGTCGTAGAGGCTGGTCAGCTCCTTGGGGCTCGCCGACACCGGGGCGGGCCCGGCGTCGGGATCGAGCGGCGGCGGTACGTAGTCGGGGGTGCGCGGCGGCGTGGCCAGGCCGGGGGGGACGACACGCACGGCGGAGGGAACGATGGCGATCTCCTCGCGGGTGCGCAGTTGGAGCAGGGTGACGCCGATCAGGAGCTCGTCCCCCGGATCGAGGCGGGCCGGGCCGGCAAGTTCGGCATGGTTGATGAACGTCCCGTTAGCCGACTGGAGATCCTCGACCACGGCGGCGCCGCCGTTCGGGGTCACGCGAGCATGATGGCGGGACACCTGCAGGTCGTCGAGGACGATGTCGGCGTCGGGGGAGCGGCCGATGACCACGGCCCCGCGCACCGGCAGCTGACGGCCCGCGTCGGGTCCCTCGACGATTTCGAGCGTCAACTCGGCCATGACTGGGGCGAGTATATCCCGCCGGCAGTAGCAGAAGGAGGGTTCCTGCATTTGGCGTCGGCCTTGCCGCCAGGCCCTCATCCCACCTATTCTCCCGGCCATGGGTCTTCTCATCCTGCGGGTGGTGGCGGGCAACGCGGCCGGGACCGAGCTGCGCCTCGAGGACGAGGTGCTCATCGGACGCAGCGCCGGGGACCCGGGCAGCCTGGGCAACGACGAGACGCTGTCGCGACGACACGCCCGGCTTCGCCCGGGACCCGACGCCACGGTTCTGATCGAGGATCTCGGATCCCATAACGGGACCCGGGTCAACGGCCGGGTCATCGACGCGCCGGTAGCCCTCTCGCCCGGCGATCGGATCGAGCTCGGGCAGAGCACGCTCGAGTTGGTCGAGGCGGCTCCCCCGACCGGCAGCGATGCCACCCGCGTCTCAGCCTCACCCGCGGGGCAGGCCGCCCCGGTCGCGCCTGGCGACGCCGAGCAGGCGGCTCCGTTCGCCTCTGGCGATGCCGAGCAGGATGCCCCGGTCGATGCCGAGGAGGCGGCTCCGGTCGCGTCTGGTGACGCCGAGCAGGATGCCCCGGTCGCGTCTGACGATGCCGAGCGGCCGACACCGACCTCGCCGCAGCAGGCAACCCGCCTCAGTCGGGCGGCGGTCGACTCCGGCGGAGCCCAGCCGACGCGCATCGGCGCCGTACCCGCCGGGCTCGAGGCCGGCGGGGCCCAGCCCACCCGAATCGGCCGGGTCCCCGATGAGATCGCGGTCGAAGCCAAGGGGGAGCCGACCCGGATCGGCCGCGTGCCGCCGGAGCTTGGCGAGGCGGCCGCCGGCAGGGGCGCGGCCGGCGACCAGGCGACACGGATCGCTCGGACACCGCTCGCCCCGGCGCCGTCGGGAGCGGAGGCTCAGCCCACTCGACTCGCCCGCGTCCCCGGCCCGCCGCCGGGGGACTCGGGCGACGGGCCGGCGCCGGAGGGGGCCGACGAGGCCGTTCCGGCGCGGCGGGTTCCGTGGTGGAAGCGCCTCCTGCGCCGATCACGCTGACCGCCGGCCCCGCACGGGGCGGGGCGTTCGGCCCGGGGACCGGCCCGTCGACCTACCGGTGTACCGCCGGGACGCAGAGTCGCCGATCAGGACGCAGACCGAGGTTGACGAGAAGGGCCTGGTAGGAGGCCGAGTCGACCACGCCGGCCGTGACCTTCTGACCGGGGCCGGCCAGCTCAGGCCCGGCGGCGGCGGAGGACCGGCCGAAGTCGCCGGTGAACCTGCCGATCTGTCCTGATGCTTCGATTTGGGAGAGCACTTCCCACCTCCGTCTCGGGTCCATTTCCTACCCGGGAGGCTAGACACGATGTTCGTCGCCGACTGTGCGATCCGTCACACATCAGCGCGGACGAGGCTCAGTCGGACCCCATGGTGAGGATGATCTTGCCGAGCTTGCCGCCGGCGGCGAAGCGCTCGTAGGCGTCGGCGACCCGGTCGAGGGGGAAGATCTCGGCCACCAGTACCCGCACCGATCCGGACTCCAGCAGCGGCAGCACGTGGCGCTCGACCCGGCGGGCGGTCAGCGCCTTCTCCTCGAGCGGACGGGCCCGGAGGGTCGAGGCGTGGATCCGGCCGCGCTTGGCCATGAGGGCGGCCAGGTTGAGCTCGGCCTTGGCCCCGGCGCCGATGCCGATCACGCAGATCCGACCCTCGGTGGCGAGGGCGGAGATGTTGCCGGCGAGGTTGACCGCGCCGACGAGCTCGAGGATGAGGTCGAACGGCCCGTGGTCGGTGTAGTCCTCGGGCGCCAGGACCTCGGCACCGAGAGCGGCGACGCCGGCCCGGTGGTCGGGGTTGCGGACGGTCGCGCTCACCCGGGCCCCGGCGGCGGCCGCCAGCTGGACGGCGGCGGTGCCGACCCCGCCGGCGGCGCCGTGAATCAGCACCCGCTCACCCATGGCGAGCCTGCCCTGGGTGAAGAGGGCGTCGTGGGCGGTGGTGAAGACCTCGGGCACCCCGCCGGGAGCAGGCCAGTCGAGGGCCTGGGGCACCGCCATGAGCTGACGCTCGTGGACCACGGCGAGCTCGCCCTGGCCGCCGCCTCCGACGATTCCCATCACCCGATCGTCCTCGGCGAAGCGGCGGGCACCCGGTCCGAGCCCGGCGACGACGCCGGCAAGCTCGAGACCGGGGATGTCGGCCGGCGCGCCCGGGGGGGCGGGGTAGCGGCCGCGGAGCTGCATCATGTCGGCCCCGTTGAGTCCGGCGGCGCGCACCGAGATCAGGACCTCGCCCTCCCCGGGGACCGGATCCGGATGCTCCTCGACCGAGACCTTGCCGTCATCGATGGTCGCCGCTAGCACCGGGCAAGCCTACCGGCCGGGCCTGGGTGGCCGACCTGCGAGACTGGCGCGATGAAGCCACCCGGGCGCGCCGCCGGCCGAGACCGCCGCCCGCCCGGCTCGACGCGGGGCGGCTGCTGATGGCCGTCCCGGCCGAGGGCTACAAGCTCGAGAACATCTCCTCCAAGGCCTACGAGCACCCGGCCGACCGGGCGGCCACTGCCGCGCTGGCCTCGATTCCCTATCTCGACAAGGCGGTGCGCAAGCTCATCGAGATCGGCTACGAGCGCGCCTTGCGCCAGAGCCTGCTCGGCGCCTCGGTGCGCTTGGGCGAGGACCAGCTGGCCGACGTCTGGCGCGCGCACGCGCGGGCCTACGCGACGCTCGACATCTCGCCGGTGCCCGACCTCTACCTCTCGGCCGCCCCCGTCGCCAACGCGATGACGGTGGGCGCCGGGCGCCCCATCGTCGTCGTCCAGTCGGAGATGGTCAGGTTGCTCGACGCCGAGCGTCTGCGGGCGGTGTTCGCCCACGAGGCCGGGCACGTCCTCTCCGACCACATCCTCTACCGCACCGCTCTCGCCATCCTCCTCGCCCTGGGCTCGGGTATGCGCCTGCCCCTCGGGCTGCTCCCGGTCCGGGCGGCCCTGCTCGAGTGGTCGCGGGCCACCGAGCTCTCCTGCGACCGGGCGGCGGCCCTGGTCACCCGCGACCCGCTCGTGGTCTGCCGGGTGCTGATGACCATCGCCGCCGGGGCCGAGGCCGAGCGGCTCGACCTGGATGCCTTCATGCGCCAGGCCCTCGACTACGGCGAGAAGGGGAGCGGCCTGGACCGGCTCTCCCGCCTGAGCATGGACCTCGGGCTGACCCACGCCCTGCCGGTCAAGCGGGTCAGCGAGCTGATGGCCTGGGTGCGGGCCGGCCACTACAACCGGATCGTCGACGGCGAGTATCCGCGCCGCGGCGACCCGGTCCGCCCCCGCGAGGAGGCCGCCGAGGCGGCCGCCCACTACGCCGACCGCTTCGCCGAGTTCTTCAAGGACGCCGGTCAGA
>JAXDHJ010000060.1:0-11169 GCA_034664565.1 Solirubrobacteraceae bacterium | reverse complement strand
AACGGCCCGGCCGGCGCGCTCGGCGGGCGGGCCTTGTGCTTGCGCGGCCTGGCCGCCGCGCCGACCCCGGCGGCTCCGCGGCGGGCGGCTAGGAGCGTGGTGGCCCCGGTCGGCACGGCGTCGTAGGTCGACGGGTGCGGCGCCTGGGTGACGCGGTCGGCGCCGTTGTAGACGAAGACGGCGTTCCAGACGCTGCCGTTGGACGAGCCGATCGGGTACGGACGGTCGCGCGCCCCGACCAGCGACACGACGACCAGCCAGCTCAGGGCCACGGCGGCGAAGGCGGCCGCGGCCACCAGCAGGCGCAGGAGCCGCGCGCCGATCGGCTCGCCGCGCCAGCAGATCCACAGGAAGATCACGAAGGCCGCGACCGGGACGAGGGCCTCGAACAGCTTGACGTTGAAGTCGAGGCCGAGGACGAGCGCCGCCGCCACCAGCCAGCGCGTCTGCCGGCGCTCGGCGTAGCGGTGGAGCAGCCAGGCGCAGGCCACGAGCAGCGCCATCATCAGCGAGTCCATCGTGTCGCTGCGGGCGGTGACCACCGCCGCCGGCAGGACGGCCAGGGCCAGGGCGCTGACCAGCGCCGCCGGCCGCCCGGCCAGGCGGCGGACGAGGTCGTAGAGGAGCGGCACGGCCAGGGCCCCGGCCAGCGCCGACGGCAGCTTCAGGACGGTCGAGTTGAAGCCCAGCAGCTTGACGGCGACGACCTGGAGCCAGAGGTCGAAAGGCGGCTTGTCGATCGCCGCGCTGGCCGTCGGGTCGAAGGCCCCGAAGAAGAAGTTGTGCAGCGACAGGGTCATCGACCGGACCGCGGCGTCGTAGAACGGGTTCTCCGGCACGCGGGCCAGGCCGATCAGGCGCAGGCCGGCGGCCAGCACCGTCACCGCCGCCACGCCGGCTACCCAGGCGCGCGATCCGGCGGCGTCCGGCGGCGGGGGCGCCGGCCGGGACGCCTGCGCGGCGACGGCCATCAGGAGGGCGTGCCCCCGGCGATCGCCGTGTCGCCCCGGTGGGCGAAGGACCAGAGCCGGTTGGGCACGAAGGTGGCGGCGAAGACGAGCGGCACCACGACCGCCTGGGCGATGTTCTTCTCGACCCCGAGCCAGGCCACGGCCGCGTGGAGAAGCCCGAGGTTGACCAGGAAGGCTGCCACCTGGATGGCCGCGTAGCGACCGCCCGAGGTGGTGTGGTCGGCGTCGTGGCCGCGGAAGGTCCAGTGGCGGTTCAGCACGTAGCCGTTCACCGCCCCGATGACGTAGGCGATGGCCAGCGACAGCTCGTACTGGACTCCCAGCAGGTCCAGGCAGATGGCGTAGATCCCATAGCCGATCAGCGTGTTCGACGCCCCGACCACGCCGTAGCGGGCGAGCTGGAGGATGATCGACCCGCCGGAGCGCGGCGATGAACGGGGCGGTGGCATCGCGCACAGGATGAAGCACGCGCGGGCGTTTGGTTACGGTCGGTTAGGCCGGGCTCGGGGGTTTGGGGCCGGCGCTCTAGTCTGTGTGCATCGGGGGCGGCCCGGCCGGGCCGGCCCACCGACGAGAACGATGCCTGCCGACGCGAGCCATGAGCCGACCCTCCCCCGCCCGCGGCCGCGCTCGCTCCGGCTCCTCAGCGTCTGCGCGCCGGTGTTCAACGAGGAGGAGCTGGTCGAGGTCTTCTACGAGCGGGCCACCGCCGCCCTGGCCGGCTTCGACTACGAGCTGATCGTCGTCAACGACGGCAGCAAGGACGCCACGCCGGCCATCCTCGACCGCCTGGCCGACGCCGACCCCCGCCTGCGGGTGGTCCACCTGTCACGCAACTTCGGCCACCAGGCCGCCCTGACCGCCGGCCTCGAGCACGCCCGCGGCGACGCGGTGGCCATGCTCGACGCCGACCTCCAGGACCCGCCCGAGCTGATCGGCGAGATGGTCAACCTCTGGGCCGCGGGGTCGGACGTCGTCTACGCCGTGCGCGAGAAGCGCGAGGGCGAGACACGCTTCAAGCTGGCCACGGCCACCTGGTTCTACAAGCTCTTCGACAAGCTGGCCCAGATCGATCTCGAGCCCAACTCGGGCGATTTCCGCCTGCTCGATCGGCGCGCCCTGGCCGCCCTGCTGGCCATGGGCGAGCGGAGCCGCTTCCTCCGGGGCATGACCGTGTGGATCGGGTTCACCCAGACGGCGATCACCTATCAGCGGGACGCGCGCTACGCCGGCGAGACCAAGTACCCGCTGCGCAAGATGCTCCGCTTCTCCCTCGACGCCATCTCCTCCTTCTCCCATCTCCCCCTCCAGCTTGCCACCTATCTCGGCTTCCTCTTCTCCGGGGTCGCCTTCCTGGCCATCCCGGTGGTCATCGCCCTGCGCATCTTCGACTCCTACCTCCCCGGCTTCGGCTCCATCACCATCGCCATCCTCATGCTCGGCGGCATCCAGCTCATCGCCATCGGGTTGATCGGCGAGTACGTCGGGCGCATCTACGACGAGGTCAAACGCCGGCCGCTCTACATCGTCGGCGACCAGCGCAACGAGCCGGTCGAGCTCGAGCGCAACGCCCGCGCCGAGCACCTCTCCGCCCAGTAAGCCGCCGGCGGTCGCCGCTCCGTAGGGGCCCGCCCGGTGTTCCGGCGACCGATGGCTCCCGTCCCGGCCGTGTCCCCCTCCGCCTGCTCGGCCCCGCGCCCGGCGGCGCTCCGGGGCGCGCTCCGGATCATCGGCGTGGTGCTGGCGCTCGGCATCTGCCCCGCCGCCGCCGCTCGGGCCGGTGCCTGCCCCGGGACCGCCGCCTGCCCCTACTCCGCCGCCAGCGTCATCGGGCAGCGGGCCGAGGGGGTCCTGCGCTTTCCCCAGGCCATCGCCGTCGGCCCGGGCGGGGACGTCTACGTCGGCGATCAGCAGACGTTCACCGTGCAGAAGTTCTCCGCCACAGGGGCCTTCGAGGGTGAGTGGGGCCATGCCGGGTCGGCCGCCGGCGACCTCGGGGCGGTCGGCGGGCTGGCCACCGACGCCGCCGGCAACGTCTACGCCGTCGACGCCACCAACGCCCGGATCGAGAAGTTCGACGCCAACGGCGCCCTGATCACCACCTGGGGGCGCTCCGGCGCCGGGCTCGGACAGTTCCACTTCGGCGCCGGGAGCGGGGCCGCCGCCGGCGCAGGCGGGGGAATCGACGTGGCCGGGAGCTACGTCTACGTCTCCGACACCGGCAACCACCGCATCCAGCGCTTCGGGCTCGACGGGTCCGGCGCCATCGCCTGGGGCAGCGCCGGATCGGCCCCCGGCCAGTTCAGCAACCCCAAGGGCATCGCCGCCACCGGCCAGGTGGTCTACGTCGCCGACGACGACAACCACCGCGTACAGGTGTTCACCGCCGACGGCGCCTTCCTCGCCGCCAGCGGGACGATGGGCGCCGGGCCCGGGCAGTTCGCCTTCCCCTACGACGTCTCCGTCGACGCCCAGGGGTCGGTCTACGTGGCCGACAACAACAACCACCGAGTGGTCAAGCTCGACTCCCAGCTCGGCTACCTGACCAGCTGGGGGAGCTTCGGCACCGCCCCCGGTCAGCTCGGCTACCCCCGGGCCCTGGCCGCCACCCCGGCCGGCGAGGTCTACGTGGCCGACACCGCCAACAACCGCATCCAGCTCTTCGACGCCGGGGGACTGCCCCGGCTCGCCTTCGGCGGCTCGGGCCGCGGCCCCGGCAACCTCACCGGCCCCCGGGACGTCCGCGCCGACCCGAGCGGGGCCCTCCTCGTGGCCGACACCCTCGACACCCGGCTCGAGGCCTTCGACCCCGGCGATCGCTTCGTCGCCGCGATCGGGCACTCCGGGACCGGGCCCGGCCAGTTCCTCGACCCCCGGGCGGCCGCCTTCGATCCCGGCGGCGGGCTCCTGGTCGCCGACACCGGCAACCACCGCGGCCAGCGCCTCACCCGCTTCGGGGCACCCCTCGCCCGGTTCGCCACCGACACCGCCGGGGCTCCGGCGGCGGTCGCCGTCGACGCCACCGGGGCGACGATCCTCGCCGCCGGCGACCAGATCATCCGCTACCCCGCCGACGGCTCGCCGGCCCTGACCGTCGGCGCCACCGGCTCCGGGCCCGGCCAGTTCAAGTTCCCGGCGGCGGTGGCGGTCAACGCGCAGGGCGAGATCTACGTCGCCGACACCGGGAACAACCGGGTCCAGGCGCTCGGGGCAGACGGGCGCTTCATCCGCTCCTGGGGGGTGCGCGGCGGGCGCGACGGACGCCTGCGCGACCCGGACGGCATCGCCGTCGACCCCGGCGGAAACGTCTTCGTCTCCGACCGGGCCAACAGCCGCATCCAGGAGTTCACCGCCGCCGGGACGTTCATCGCCAAGTGGGGCGCCCGGGGGGTCGGGCTCGGGGAGATGCTCGCCCCCGCCGGCCTGACCGTCGACTGCCGGGGCGACGTCATCGTCGCCGACCCGCCGGCCAACCGTCTCGAGCGCTTCCGCGGCGTCGCCGTCCCCGGAGCCTGCGCTCCCTACCTCGGCTTCGCCGCCCCGCCGGCCCCGCCGGCCCCGCCGCCGGTGCTCAGCGTCACCGTGCCCCGGCGCACCCGGGTCCTCGCCACCGGCGGCCTCGTCCTCGCCATCGCCTGCGACCGCCCCTGCCGGGTCAGCGCCCACGGCGTCCTCGGCCCGGCCGGCGGCCGGGGCCGGACCGCGCTGAGCGCCCCGCCGCGGACGCTCGGCGCCGGTCGGGCCACCCGGGTGCGCCTCCGGGTCAGCGCCCGCGGGATCGCCATCATCCGCCGGGCCCTCGGCCGGCGGCGGGGCCTGCGCGCCCAGGTCGTCGTCACCGCCGTCGGGCTCGGCCCGACCGGTGGGGCGGCGGCGCTACCGGTCCGCGCCGCCTACCATCTCACCCGCTAGGCCCGGCCCAGCGCGCGAGCTCGCCCTACGGAACCTTGGGCACGATCGGCACGATCGGCACGATCGGCACCACCGGCACCATCGACACGACCGGCACGATCGGCGGCGCGGGTTCTGGCTCGCGGGTGTGCAGAGCGATCCTCGTCCACTTGGGCATCCACCAGTTGGCGTCGCCGAGCAGGCGCATCAACGCCGGGACGAGCAGGGCGCGGATGACGGTGGCGTCGAAGATGATCCCGGCGGCGACGCCGATGGCCAGGGGCTTGATCTCGTACCCGGGGCTGGTGGAGAGGACGAGGAAGGCGAACATGAGGATCAGGGCGCCGCTGGTCACCAGCTTGCCGGTTCGCGCCAGGCCCAACTCGATTGCCTTGTTGGTGGACCCGGTCTCGTCGTAGGCCTCACGGATGCGCGAGAGCATGAACACCTCGTAGTCCATGGAAAGGCCGAAGAGGAAGGCGAAGATCATCACCGGGATGTAGGCGGTGATCGACTGGGTCGCGTCGAGGTTCCACAACGACGAGCCGTGCCCCTGCTGGAAGATGAAGACGACGATCCCGAAGGCCGCGGCGAGCGAGAGGACGTTGAGGAGTATCGCCTTGACGGCGAGCACGACCGAGCGGAACGCCCGGGCGAGCAGGATCAGGGTCAGCCCGAGGACGAGGGCGAGCACGAACGGGAAGCTGTCGAAGAGGGCGTGGAGGAAGTCGCGGTCGACCGCGGCCAGGCCGGTCAGCGTGCCGCTGGTCCCCGCGAGCGCGACGTTGGCGCGATCGACGATCGCCTGAATGCCGGGGGCGGACCCGTCGATGGCGGGGAACGACTCGACCAGCGCGTTCGGGCCACGCCGCCACGCCGGCGGCGCGCTGGCCCCGACGATTCCGGGCACGCCGTCCAGCCTCGCCGCGACCTGCTGCGGGCTGCCGCCGTGCTCGACGAGGACGTTGAGCGGCTTCATCACCCCGGGGCTGATATGCGCGTCGGCGAGCATCTGGCGGCCGGCGATCGCCGTGCCGGTCCCCGGGAAGTTCTTGAGCTGCGCCTCGCTGGCGTTCAGCTGCCCGCCGAGGCCCGCGAGCACGGCGACGATCAGCAGCCCGGCCCCGGCGACCGCCACCGGCCGGCGCAGCACGAAGCGCGCCCACCGGCCCCAGGCGCCGTCCTCGGGGTGGCCGCGGTCGACCAGACGCTTGGGCATCACCCGGACGCTGTTGATCCGCTCGCCGAGCACGGCGAGCAGCGCCGGGAGGAGGGTGATCGCCGCGAGCACCGAGACGGCGGGGATCAGCATGCCACCGATGCCCACAGAGCGGAGCAGCGGCAGCGGCAGCACGACCAGCGACAGCAGTCCCAAGGCGACCGTCGAGCCGGAGAGGATCACCGAGCGGCCGGCGTGGGTCATCGTCTCGACCAGCGCCGACTCGACGTCGTCGCCCGCGCGCAGCTGCTCGCGGAAGCGGAAGATCATCAGCAGCGCGTAGTCGATGGCCACGCCGAGACCGACGAGCGCGATGAGGAACTGGACGATGACCGAGACGTCGGTGACGTAGGTCAGGGCCCAGACGAGGGTGAAGGTGTTGAGGATGGCGGCAATGGCGACGCCGAGCGGCACCATGACCGCCGGCAGCGTTCCGAACACGAAGAGCAGGATCACCAGCGCACCGACCCCGCCGATCACCGCTTCCAGCAGGACGCTCGCCCCGCCGCCCGAGCCGTGTTTGCTCGCTTCCCCGAGGGCGTCGCGGCCGGTGACGTTGACGGTGATCCCCGCCTCGAGACCGGCGGCCGCCGCGGCGCGCATCGCCTTCGCGCCGCTCAGGACGTCGAGCCGGGCGGGCCCCGGCGGATACACCTCGGCGAAGGTCGTGTGCCGGTCGCCGGAGACATAGATCAGGTTGCCGGTGGAGAAGTACGAGCTCGTCAACGCGCCGGGCATGGTGGCGGCGGCACGCTGTATCGCCCGCTTGATCGCGGCGCTCTTGGTTGCGTCTGCGCTCGTGTGGAAGGCGACCACGCTCGGTGGCCGCGCGCCTACACCGAGTGCGGTGAGCGACCGCTGACTCGCGTCGTACGCCGGCTTGCCGGGAACCGAAAGGCTCTGATACCAGCGCGTCGACACCTGCCCCGAGGCGAAGACGCCGAAGAGGGTGAGGATCAGCCAGGCGCCGATGACCGCCCGGCGGCGGCGGAGGATCAGGTGGGCGAGGCCGGTCAGCATGGGAATCTCCTGTCCGCCTGCCGGCGCGCCAAGGCCTGAGGGATGTCCTCGGAGCGTCCGACCAGATAGCGACGAGGCCACCGGACCGGTGGACACCCGCCGACGAGAAACGGCACCGTCCCCGCAGTCACACCAGTAACCCACGCCTCGCACCTCGTGACGTCAAACGCGCCGTCGGTGGCAACCGGACTTGGGTCGAGAATGCTGGCCGCAGGACCAGCTCGCACTCGACAGTACTCCTATCGAGACGCCCCATGGGGCCGGGCCGAAGATCTTTCCGGATCCGGTCGCGGTGAGCACCCGGCTCACCCGGCGGGAACCGCGCGCCGCGGGAGCCGGCCACCGGTCCCGCGCCTGGCCGCCTAGGACCAACGTCTCATTGCGACCGAGACCCCGGGCCGGACATTGTTGGCGTCGCGTCGGATCGCCGACGCTCACTCAGCTCAAAGGGGAAGCTCGTGTTCCGTATTCGCTTCGCCGCGGCGCTCGCCGTGGCAGCCACTCTTCTCACCGCCGGCGCCGGTCAGGCCCTGGCGTCCCACGGTGGAGGTGGCACCATCACGCCACCCCCGCCGCCGGCCGGCGCGCCGGCCGTGTCGCTCAACCCGTCGGGCGTGACCTACGGGCCGCAGGCGGTCGGGACGACCAGCACGGCGCAGACGGTCACCTTGACCAACACGGGCACCGCCTCCCTGTTCATCAACGCGGTGTCCATAACCGGACTCAATCAGCTCGACTTCAACCGAACCGATGACCAGTGCGTCGGCATCTCAGTCGCCGCCGGCGCGGCGTGCACCATCACGCTCGTCTTCAACCCGACGGCGACCGGGACACGGACGGCGACGCTCTCGGTGATCGACACCGCCCCCAGCAGCCCGGAGGCGGTCGGCCTCACCGGCACCGGCACCTCGGTCAACGGACCCACGCCGATGACCGTCGACACCACCGGCCTCAGCTGCACCGCCGGCGTGTGCCAGCTCGGGTTCCCCGGGGATCAGCTGGTCAAGAACTTCTACTTCGCGAGCCTCAGCACCCTCGGCCAGACGACGGCGCCGTTCACGTGGACGCTCGCCGGTGGAGCGCTCGCCCCCGGCATGACCCTGTTCTCCAACGGGCAGATGTACGGGACGCCGACGGCGACCGGCACCTTCACCTTCACCGTCAAGGTCACCGACGCGAGCGGCCAGACGGCGACACAGGCGTTCGCCCTGACCATCTCGCCCCAGCCGCCGCCGTTGACGCCGGCCCAACAAGGCTGCCAGCACGCCCCCGGCAAGACCACGGCGCAGCTCTCCGGTCCGGCGATCGCCGGCCAGGCCCCGAGCGGGCAGGGCGTCGGCGACCAGTCCCAGCTCACCGCGTGCGGCGGCTTCACGATCATCACCGCCACCGTGAAGAACGTCAACCTCCCGAGCGGCACCGTGCTCTGGGTCACCCTCGGCGGTGAGCCGATCGGTCGGATCACCCTCAGCAACGGCGGCGGGACGATGTCGCCGTGGACCGCCATCAGCAGCCTGCGCAAGCAGGGCATGGGCGTGTTCGCCCTGCCGCCGACCGGCTCCTCGCCCCAGACCCCGCTCCTCTCGGGTCCCTTCGTCTAACCCGTCCCCGGGTCGCCGCGGCCGGCTTGACGACCCGCGCATCCTCTGCTCGTCGAGACGGCGCCTTCGCCGCCTCGACGAGCGGGGCTACGCCGGCCGCGGGGTCTGCGTCCTCGGCGGGTCGGCCACCTCGGCGTCCCCGGTCCGCTCGACCCGGTGCCAGCCGAGCCGGGAGCCCATGAGGGCGGAGACGACGGCGTCGAGGACGACGAGATACATCAACTGGCGGTGGACGAACTGCTGGACGGGCAGCGCCCAGAGCGGCCGGCGCGACTCCCCGTCGAAGCCGAACGCCGACCAGGCGAGCACCATCTGGAAGGCGTTGAAGGCGAGCCAGAAGCCGATGATCGGCCAGGGGTCGAGGAAGACGATCGAGTAGACGGCGAACAGGTCGATCAGCGGGGCGGCGAGGGGCAGGAGCACCTGGAAGAGGAGGAGGTAGGGAATGGCCCGGCTCCCGATCCGGCCCTCCTCGCGCCGCCAGAGCGCGTCCCGATGCTTCCAGATCGACTGGAAGGTCCCGTAGGCCCAGCGCTGGCGCTGGCGGTAGAGGCCGCGCAGGGTGGACGGCGCCTCGGTCCAGGCGCGGGCATCCCCGGCGTAGACCACGCTCCATCCGACCCGGCCGATGTCGAGGGTGATGTCGGTGTCCTCGGCCAGGGTGGCCCCGGAGATCCCTCCGATGTCGGCCAGGGCGCTCCGGCGAAACGCTCCGATGGCGCCGGGCACGGTCGGGGTGGCGCCTAGTACCTCGTACATCCGCCGGTCGAGGTTGAAGCCCATGACGTACTCGATGTGCTGCCAGTGCCCGATCAGCCCCCGGCGGTTGCCGACCTTGGTGTTGCCAGAGATGGCCCCGACGTCCGGCTCCCGGAAGCGCTGGACGAGGTGGGCCAGGGTGTCGGGCTCGAAGATGGTGTCGCCGTCGACCGTCACCACGATCGGCTGGCCGCTCGCCGCCAGGCCGCGGTTGAGGGCCGCCGCCTTGCCGGCGTTGGCCTGGCGGAGGAGGCGCACCCCGGGCAGGCCGAGCCCGGCGACCAGCGCGGCGGTGGCGTCGGTCGAGCCGTCGTCGATGACGATGAGCTCGATCGTCCCGGCGTAGGTCGAGGCGGCAAGCGAGCGGACGGTCCGCTCGATCCCCAACTCCTCGTTGTAGGCCGGGACGAGGATCGACACACCGGGCGCGTGGTCGAGATCGCCGGGCAGCCGCCTCATCCGGGCGACGTGGATCCGGGCGAGGAGGAGCCCGAGGCCCATGCGCAGGGCGACGAGGACGGTGATGGCCGCCACCAGTAGGGTGAGGACACGGGTGACCGCCCCGGCGACGGCCAGCACCACGTCGAAGGCACGCCCCCGAAGCCGCTGGGCCGCCGTGGCCGGCACCTCGGCCGCCGCCAGGGGCAGCCCGGCCAGATCGGAGACGCGGACGAAGCCGAAGCCGCGAGCCCGCAGGGCGGCGATGAGCACGGGCAGGGCGGCCACCGTCTGCGTGCGCACGCCGCCACCGTCGTGCATGAGGACGATCCCTCCCTGTCCGCTCGGCGGAAGCTTGTCGATCACGTGGGCCACGATGCTCGACACCCCCGGCCGGCGCCAGTCCTCGGTGTCGTAGTCGGCGAGGACGATGTCGTAGCCGTGGCGCGCGATCGACGCCCAGGCGGCCTCCTGGCGCGGGGTGACGGCCACCGTGGTCGCCGAGTACGGAGGTCGTACCAGGCGGGGGCGGACCCCGGTGATCCCGCTGATCGCGCTCTCGGTCAGCGAGATCTGGAGGTGGCGCTCCCAGCCCGGGAGGACCGCCGGGTCGACGTGGGTGAAGGTGTGGTTGCCGAGCTCGAACCCGTCCCGGTAGAGGTCGCGCACCACCGGCTGGTGGCGGACGACCTGGCTGCCGACCAGGAAGAAGGTCGCCGGGACCCCCTCCCGCCGGAGGATCCGAGCGATGGCCGGCGTCGCCGTCCCTGGTCCGTCGTCGAAGGTCAGAGCGATCCGCCGGCCCGGCGCCTGTTCGGCCGCGACGAGCCCACCGCCCCCGGCCCGGAGGATCGGCGGCAGACCCCGCAGGGCCGCGACTCCGCCCGAGCCGACCGGGGTCGAGCTCGCCCCCACCGTCTTGGTGGTGAAGCCCTCGACCAGGAGGAGCAGGACGAGCATCCCGAGCACCAGGGCGAGCAGCAGCCGCCGCCCCAGCGGCGAGGCCGGCTCGGGCCGGGGGGAGGCCGGTAGGAGGGCGCGCGGGGCCGGGGTGGCCGGAGGGCGGGGCGACTCGGCGGGGTCGCGGCTCATCGCCGTTCATGTTGACGGCGCCCGGAGGCGTCGGCCGGCCCGCGGGCCGGCCTTATACGGATCTTGACCGGGAGCTAACACAGGCGCCACCGAGCCCGCCCGGCGGGCAATATCTTGGACCCATGACCAAGCGGCGAGCGATCGGCGGGCGGCGCCGCCTCCCCGGGCTCGCCGTCCT
>JAXDHJ010000059.1:0-7231 GCA_034664565.1 Solirubrobacteraceae bacterium | reverse complement strand
AGAACTGCCAGTGGGGGCTCTTCCTGCGCAACCACGACGAGCTCACCCTGGAGATGGTGACCGACGAGGAGCGCGACTACATGTACGCCGAGTACGCCAAGGACCCGCGGATGAAGCTCAACCTCGGGATCCGCCGGCGCCTCGCCCCGCTCCTCGACAACGGCCGCGACGAGATCGAGCTGATGACGGCGATCCTCTTCTCCCTCCCCGGCAGCCCCGTCATCTACTACGGCGACGAGATCGCCATGGGCGACAACGTCTACCTCGGCGACCGCGACGGCGTCCGCACCCCGATGCAGTGGACCGGGGACCGCAACGGCGGCTTCTCCCGCGCCGACTTCGCCCAGCTCTACGCCCCGCCCCTGATGGACCCGGTCTACGGCTTCCAGGCGGTCAACATCGAGGCCCAGCTCCGGACGCCGTCCTCCCTGCTGCGCTGGCTGCGGCGGTTCATCGGCCTGCGCAAGGATCACCCGGTGTTCGGCCTCGGCTCCTACGAGGCCCTGCCGACGTCCAACCCGCGGATCTTCGCCCACGTCCGGACCTACGAGAACGACATCGCCCTCTGCGTCCACAACCTCGCCCGCTCGGCCCAGGCCGTCGAGCTCGACCTCTCGGCCTACGAGCGGCGCTTCCCCGAGGAGATGTTCGGGCGCACCCGCTTCCCCCGCATCGGCGGCCTCCCCTACCTGCTCACCCTTCCCCCCCGCGGATTCTTCTGGTTCCTTCTCGTCCGAGGAGACGACGATGGCGACGCGTGATCTCGGCTCCCGCCTGGCCATCTCCGAGGAGGTGCTCACCGAGTGGATCAGCGCCCAGCGCTGGTTCGGCTCCAAGGCCCGCGACGTCGCCCAGTTCAACGTCCTCGACGTCGTCGTCCTGCGCCAGGAGCCCCCGGCCCTCGCCCTGACCATCGTCGAGGCCCGCTTCGGCTCCGGCACCCACGAGCTCTACCATGTCCCCATCGGCGTCCGGACCGAGGCCGAGGCCTGGGACCGCGAGATCATCTGCACCGCCGGCGGCTTCACCGTCTACGACGCCCTCGGCGACGACGAGCAGACCGCCCTGCTCGCCCTCCTCCTCGGCAGCGCCGCCACCATCGAGGACGGCGATTCGAGCGTCGAGTTCTGGTGGGAGGGCGGCGACCCGGTCGGACCGGGCACCCCGTCCCGGCGGATGGGGGTCGAGCAGTCGAACACTTCGATCGTCTTCGACGAGCGCCTCGTCCTCAAGCTGTTCCGCAAGGTCGAGCCCGGGATCAACCCCGAGCTCGAGATGCTCCGCTTCCTGGCCGGCCACGGCTTCAAGAACATCGCCAAGCTCGAGGGCTGGTTCCAGTACAGCGGCGAGCTCATGGACGCCACCCTCGGCGTCATCCAGCAGTTCATCCCCGCCGCCCAGGACGGCTGGCAGCTCGCCCTCGACGCCCTGGTGGCGACCGACAGCGACTTCTTCGCCCGCCTCGAGGATCTCGGCGCCGTCACCGGGCGCATGCACGCCGCCCTGGCCTCGAATTCCGAGGACCCCGACTTCGCCCCGGAGGAGCCCTCCGACGAGAACGTCTCCCTCCTCTCGGCCACCATCGACGAGCAGATCGAGCGCGTCTTCCTCGAGCTGCCCGAGCACCCCGTCCTCGAGCCCATCCACGGCCGGGGGCCCGACCTGCGCGACCGCCTCCAGATGCTCTCCCACATCGGCATCGGCGGACGCCTGATCCGCGGCCACGGCGACTACCACCTCGGCCAGACCGTGCTCGGCCCCGACGGCTGGGTGGTGCTCGACTTCGAGGGCGAGCCCGGCCGGCCCCTGCGCGAGCGCCGGCGCAAGCACTCCCCGCTGCGCGACGTGGCCGGCATGCTCCGCTCGATCTCCAACGCCGCCCTCGCCGGCGAGCTCCTCTTCGACCTCCCGGCCGCCTCCGGCGACTGGGCGTCCCAGGCCCGCGAGTGCTTCCTGCGCGGCTATCTCGCCGAGGTCGACCAGAACCTCCTGCCCGCCGGGCGCCAGGCGATCGAGAAGCTCCTCGCCATCTTCGAGCTCGACAAGCTCCTCTACGAGCTGCGCTACGAGCTCAACAACCGGCCCGACTGGCTCGTCGTCCCGGTCACCGCCATCGCCCGCCTCCTCGACGAGCCCTTCGCGTGAGCGCCGCCGCCGCCGGCCGGGCCGAGATCGACCTGGTGGTGGCCGGGCGCCACACCGACCCCCACCACGTGCTCGGCGCCCACGCCGCGCCCGACGGGGTCCGCATCCGCGCCTGGCGCCCCGGGGCCGAGGCGGTCAGCGCCCACGTCGAGGGCGCCGCCGAGCCGGTGGCCCTGACCCGCAGCCACCCGGCCGGCGTGTTCGAGGCCACCATCGCCGGGGCCGCCCTCCCCCTCGCCTACGAGCTCGACGTCGACTACCCCGACGGCAATCGCTTCCGCCTGCACGACCCCTACGCCTATCCGCCCACCCTCGGCGAGCTCGACCTCCACCTCGTCGGCGAGGGCCGCCACCGGGAGCTCTACGAGCGCCTCGGCGCCCACCCGAGCGAGGTGGCCGGCGTCATCGGCACCGCCTTCGCCGTCTGGGCCCCGGCCGCCCAGTCGGTCAGCGTGGTCGGCGACTTCAACTCCTGGGACGGGCGCCTGCATCCCATGCGCTCGATGGGCTCGACCGGGATCTGGGAGCTCTTCCTCCCCGCCGTCGGCGACGGGGCCCGCTACAAGTTCGAGATCCACGGCCCCGGCGGCGAGCTGCGCCTCAAGGCCGACCCGCTCGCCTTCGAGGCGGAGATCCCCCCCGGGACCTCCTCGGTGGTGCACACCTCACGCCACCAGTGGGCCGACGCCGACTGGATGGCCGCCCGCGCCGGCCAGGAGCCCCTGCACCGGCCGATGTCGATCTACGAGGTCCACCTCGGCAGCTGGCGCCGCGACCCCCACCACCCCGACCAGGCCCTCGGCTACCGCGAGTTGGCCGACGACCTCGCCGCCTACGTCGGCGAGCTCGGGTTCACCCACGTCGAGCTCATGCCGGTGATGGCCCACCCGTTCAGCGGATCCTGGGGCTACCAGGTGACCTCCTACTACGCCCCGACCCCCCAGTTCGGCTCGCCCGATGACCTGCGCGAGTTCGTCGACCGCCTCCACCAGGCGGGGATCGGGGTGATCCTCGACTGGGTGCCCGCCCACTTCCCCCGCGACGACTGGGCCCTGGCCCGCTTCGACGGGACCGCCCTCTACGAGCACGAGGACCCCCGCATCGGCGCCCACCCCGACTGGGGGACCCTGGTGTTCAACTACGGGCGAAACGAGGTCCGCAACTTCCTCCTGGCCAACGCCCTCTACTGGGTGCGGGAGTACCACGTCGACGGCCTGCGGATGGACGCCGTGGCCTCGATGCTCTACCGCGACTACTCCCGCAAGGCCGGCGAGTGGGTGCCCAACCGCTTCGGCGGCCGCGAGGACCTCGAGGCGGTCGAGTTCCTCAAGGAGGTCAACGAGGTGCTCTACGGGGCCGCCCCCGGGATCATCTCCGCCGCCGAGGAGTCGACAGCCTGGCCGGGGGTCTCCCGCCCCACGTACCTCGGCGGACTCGGCTTCGGCTTCAAGTGGAACATGGGCTGGATGCACGACACCCTGGCCTACTTCCAGGAGGACCCGATCAACCGGCGCTACCACCACCATCAGCTGACCTTCAGCCTGATGTACGCCTTCAGCGAGAACTTCATCCTTCCCCTCAGCCACGACGAGGTCGTCCACGGCAAGGCGTCGCTGATCGAGAAGATGCCGGGCGACGAGTGGCAGCGCCTGGCCAACCTCCGTGCCCTCTACGCCTACATGTGGGCCCACCCCGGCAAGAAGCTCCTCTTCATGGGCCAGGAGTTCGCCCAGGAGCGGGAGTGGAGCCACGAGCGCTCGCTCGACTGGCATCTCCTCGAGGACGCCGGCCACGCCGGCCTGCAGACCCTGGTCGGCGACCTCAACCGCGTCTACCGCGACGTCCCCGCCCTCTGGGCCCACGACGAGGACGCCGGGGCCTTCCGGTGGCTCGAGGCCAACGACGCCGACCACAACGTCATCGCCTTCTCCCGCGCCGGCGCCCGCCCGGGCGAGCTCCTGGTCTGCGTATGCAACCTCTCCCCGGTGGCCCGCCACCGCTACCGCATCGGGCTGCCCGAGCCCGGGGTGTGGATCGAGCGCCTGAACACCGACTCCCGCCACTACGGTGGCGGCGACGTCGGCAACTGGGGCGGGCGAGCCGCCGAGGACGTCCCCTGGCACGACCAGCCCCACTCCGCCGAGTTCACCCTGCCTCCCCTCGCCGTGCTCTGGCTCGCCCCCGCCCAGGCGGCCGTAGCGTGAGGTCGGCGTCCCCGGATGCGGGCCCGCGGCCTCGGCCGGCGGGCGGGCGGGTCGACGGATGACCGCGGGCGACGCCGTCCCCGACCCCCTGCCCTGGCTGGCGCCGCTGGGGGCGGTGCCGGTGGGCGGCGGGGAGACCGAGTTCCGGGTGTGGGCGCCGCACGCCGCCGGGGTGGCGGTGCGCAGCGGCAGGCAGGAGTGGGCCCTCGAGGAGGAGGGCCTCGCCGTCTACGCCGGCCGGGCCCCGGTCGGGGCCGGGCGCGACTACTGGCTGATGCTCGACCCCCGCGAGGAGGACGGGCGCCGGCGGCGCCTGCCCGACCCGGCGAGCCGGGAGCAGCCGCGGGGGCTGCGGGGCCCGTCGCGGGTCATCGACCCGGCGGGGTTCGCCTGGACCGACGCCGGCTTCGTCACCCCCGGCCTCGAGTCGATGGTCCTCTACGAGCTCCACGTCGGGACGTTCACCCCGGCCGGGACCTTCGACGCGGTGATCGGCGAGCTGGCCCGGCTGCGGGGGCTGGGGGTGAACGCCATCGAGCTCATGCCGGTGGCCGACTTCCCGGGGATGCGGGGGTGGGGCTACGACGGCGTCTACATCTCCGCCGCCCACCGGGCCTACGGCGGCCCGGCCGGCCTCCAGCGCCTGGTGGACGCCGCCCACGCCGAGGGGATGGCCGTCGTCCTCGACGTCGTCTACAACCACCTCGGGGCCTCGGGGGTCAAGGCGTTCGAGGCGTTCGGGCCGTACTTCACCGAGCGCTACCAGACGTTCTGGGGCAAGGCGATGAACTTCGACGACTCAGGCAGCGACCCGGTCCGCGAATGGGTGCTCCAGAGCGCCGGCGGCTGGATCCGGGACTTCCACCTCGACGGGCTGCGCCTGGACGCCATCCACGCCGTCTTCGACACCGGGGTCCGGCCGATCGTGGCCGAGATCGTCGAGCGGGTGCACGGGGTCAACCCCCGGGCGGTGGTCATCGCCGAGTCGGGCCTCAACGACCCCAAGGTGATCCGCCCGCCGTCGGCGGGGGGCGGCTGGGGCTGCGACGGGCAGTGGGCCGATGACTTCCACCACGCCCTGCGGGTCCTCCTGACCGGCGAGCGAGACGGCTACTACGAGGAGTTCGGGCGGGTGGCCGACCTGGCCAAGGCCTTCGGGCGGCCGTTCGTCCACGACGGCCAGTACTCGACCTTCCGCGGCCGGCGGTTCGGGGCCCCGGCCGGCGACTGCCCGCCGTCCCGGTTCGTGGTCTTCGACCAGAACCACGACCAGGTCGGCAACCGGGCCTTCGGCGACCGGTTGCCGGCGGCGGTGCGCCGGCTGGCCGCCTTCTGCACCCTGCTCTCGCCGTTCACCCCGATGCTGTTCATGGGCGAGGAGTACGGCGAGGAGGCGCCGTTCCAGTTCTTCTGCGACCACATCGACAAGAAGATCGCCACCGCCACCCGGGAGGGCCGCCGGGCCGAGTTCGCCGCCTTCGCCTCCTTCGCCGGCGAGGAGGTCCCCGACCCCGAGTCGCCGGAGACCTTCGAGAACTCGAAGCTGACCGGGCGAGGCGACCCGGAGCTCGCCGACCTCTACGCCCGCCTGCTCGAGGCCCGGCGCCTGCTCTCGGGGGAGGCGCGGAACATCGAGCTCGACGAGGATGCCCGGTGGCTGCGCCTGGAGCGCGACGGCGGCCAGCTGGTGTGCAACTTCGCGCCGGTGCCCCAGGCGGTGGCGACCGACCGGACTGAGACCCTCCTGGCCACCGAGCCCGACACCCGACGACCAGGCGCGGGCGCGATCATGCTCGCGCCCTTCTCAGGAGCACTTCTGCGATGAGCGACATCTGGCTGGGCACGCCGTTCCCCCTCGGGGCGACCTGGGACGGGCGGGGCAACGACGGTCGGGGGACCAACTTCTCGATCTTCTCCGAGCACGCCGAGACGGTCGAGCTCTGCCTGTTCGACGGCAACGGCCACGAGCGGCGGATCGAGCTTCCGTACCGCACGGCCCACAACTGGCACTGCTACCTGCCGGACGTCGGCCCGGGCCAGCGCTACGGCTACCGGGTCCATGGCCCCTTCGCCCCGGAGGAGGGCCACCGCTTCAACCCGCGCAAGCTCCTGCTCGACCCCTACGCCAAGGCGATCGACGGGCCGGTGCTCTGGGACGCGGCCAACACCCTGCCCTACGTCCCCGATCCCGAGAATCCGGACGCCGACCTCGAGTTCGACGACGAGGACTCGGCCGCGGCGATGCCCCGCTGCGTGGTCGTCGACCCGGGCTTCGACTGGGAGGGCGACCGTCCGCCCCAGCGGCCGTGGAACGAGACGATCATCTACGAGACCCACGTCAAGGGCTTCACCAAGCTCAACCGGTCGGTCCGGGAGGACCTGCGGGGGACCTACGCCGGGCTGGCCAGCGACGAGGCGATCGCCTACCTCCGGGACCTGGGGGTCACGGCGGTCGAGCTGCTGCCGATCCACGCCATCATCGACGAGAGCTTCCTCTTCGAGCGGGGCCTGACCAACTACTGGGGCTACAGCTCGATCGGCTTCCTCGCCCCCCACGCCATGTACTCGGCCTCGGGGCGGGGCGGGGAGCAGGTGCGCGAGTTCAAGGGAATGGTCAAGGCCCTGCACGGGGCGGGCATCGAGGTGATCATGGACGTGGTCTACAACCACACCGCCGAGGGCAACCACCTCGGGCCGGTGCTGGCCTTCAAGGGGGTGGACAATGCCGCCTACTACCGGCTGATGCCTGAGGACCCGCGCCACTACATGGACTTCACCGGGACGGGGAACAGCCTCAACCCGGTCCACCCGAGCGTGCTGCGCCTGATCATGGACTCGCTGCGCTACTTCGTCACCGAGTGCCACGTCGACGGCTTCCGCTT
>JAXDHJ010000058.1:0-7579 GCA_034664565.1 Solirubrobacteraceae bacterium | reverse complement strand
CCGGAACTCGATCGACACCCGCTGGGAGGCACCGCCCGGGGCGGGACGGACCATGCCCCACACCCGGAGGGTCGACCCGCGCCGGACGGTCGACTGGGGGAGGAAGATCGGCATCCGGTAGGCGTTGAAGCTCGGCTTCTGCCTCCCGCCCCCGAACTCGAGGCCGGTCTCGAAGCTCGCGGCCGTGCTCCCCGG
Source organism: Solirubrobacteraceae bacterium (assembly GCA_034664565.1). Taxonomy (GTDB): domain Bacteria; phylum Actinomycetota; class Thermoleophilia; order Solirubrobacterales; family Solirubrobacteraceae; genus Palsa-513. The sequence continues at coordinate 7,384 of JAXDHJ010000058.1, read as the reverse complement.
CTTCGAGCAGCGCGTGCAGGCGATCGGCGGGGCGTCGACCAGGAGGAACTGCGAGAGATCCCGGACCCGGCCGTTGCTGTAGGCGATGAACTCCGCCTGGTTGAGGTAGGCCGACTGCTGGGTGAGGGTAACCCCGGCGTCGGCCGGCGGACTGGTCATGTAGCCGAACTCGGTCAGGTAGTAGGGCAGGCGGCGCGACTTGTGGTAGGCCCGCTGGGCCGCGTCGAGCACCGACCCCAGCCGGCCGAGGTTGGCGATCGTAATGTAGTCGGGGTCGGCCAGCCTCACGCTCGGGCCGAAGGTGAGCTCGTAGGGATGGTGGGCCCAGCCGGTCGCCCGGAACAGGGCCGGGTGAGCCGCCGGGAACCCGGCCGCCAGCCTCGCCGTGGTCGGGCAGCCCATGCGGGCGGCGGCCGAACCCCGGAGCACGTGGTTGCGGGTGTCCAGGCAGTAGAGGTCACGGATGAAGCGCAGCGGCTTGATCGCCCGGGTCTCGCCCCTGGCGTTGACCCCCTTGGGCGCCGTCTCGCCGATGAGGATGGTGTCGGTCGCGTGGCCGGTCTGCTGGAGCTGGCCGTAGGCGGCGTCGATCAGACCACGGTAGAGCGCCGGAGCGGTCTCGACCAGGCGGCCGTTCTTGTCCGGCGCCCACTGAGGGGTCAGCCACCCGGCCTGGTTGGGCTCGTTCCACACCGACCAGCTGTTGACCCGCGGCAGCACCGTGCCCGGCGGCGGCGGAGGCGGCGGCGGGGCGGCGGCCGTGCTCCCCGACCCGTTCGGGTTGATGCCGAGCAGCGCCTCGAGCAGGTTGGGCGCCCGGGTCGGCGCCGGGGCCGGCGCGACCACCGGCGGGGCCGGCGGCGGGGCGAGGGTGTAGGTGCCGCTGTAGCGCGAGCCCACGGCGTGGACGAACTGGGCGAACTCCGCCGCCGAGGGCCGGTAGGTGGCGGCGATGTCGGCTCGATCCGGGGTCTGCGTCGCCCACAGCGGGGCCGGCGAGGTGATGTCGAGGTTGACCGAGATGCCCAGGGCGTGGGCGTCGGTGACCACCTGGTCGTACCGCGACCACGCATCGCTCGGATAGGCCGCCGGGTCGACGGCGTTGAAGTTGGCCGGCCGGGTCTTCGAGATCGGGTCCGGGGCGATCAGCCGCCAGAACACCGACACCCGGATGCTCTTGACCCCGAGCGAGGCCAGCGTCTCCAGGGTGGACACCGTCCCGCTCGGCGTGTTGTAGATCAGGAGGTCGTCGTCCTGGAAGATCGCCTGCTGACTGCGCGAGGCCATCGCCGGCGCCGCCCCCGCCGCCCCGACGGCCAGGGTCAGAAGGGCGGCGAGCAGGACAAGGGTCAGGCGCCGCGGACGGCGGCCCACCGGGCGCGGCTGTAAGGCGGCCGCGGGCGCCGCATCGCTTTCGTGCATCGGCAGGCGGTCAGGTTAGCGGGAGCGCCGCCACCGTGAGGCGGCCATCGCGTCCGACGGCGAGCGAGTGGCGGCCGCCGAGGAGCTCGAGGAGCTCGGCTCCCACCAACTCCCGACGCCATCCCGACAGCGTGCGCAGCTCCGGTTCGGCCCTCCCCGCCCGCACGCTGGTGACGATGCGCTGGAGGTCGGCTCGGGCGGCGATCAGCTCGTAGGCCAGCCGGCCCTCCAGGGCCCGGGCCCGGACCAGCGCCTCGCACAGGGCGATCAGCGGCGCGTCCAGCGGCGAGCCCGGCTCGTGATGGCCGCTCTCGGCCGGGATCGGCTCCCGGCGGGTCCCGCGATCGATGGCCTCGAGCAGCGACCCGCCCCGCCGGCGCAGGCTCCCCGGATTCACCCCCCGGACCGCTTCGAGCTCGCTCGCGCTGCTCGGCCGGCGCTTGGCCAGCTCGACCAGGGCGCTGTCGTTGAGCACGGTCGACGCCGGCCGGTCCTGGCTCTCGGCCACCCCCTCCCGCCACTCGACGAGCTCCCGGGCCACCGCCCGGGCGGCCGGCTTGAGCGAGTTGATCCGCGGCAGGCGGCCGAACACCGTGTCGGCATCCCGGCTGTCGCTCGAGAGCTCGAGCCCCCGGCACTCCTCCCGCGCCCACTCCAGGCGGCCGCTCTCGCCCAACCGGCGCTGGAGCTCGCCGGCCAGCTCGAGCAGGTGGAGCACGTCCTCCCGGGCGTAGCCGAGCTGCTCCCGGCTCAGGGGCCGCCGGTCCCAGCGGGTGTAGCTCGCCGTCTTCTGGACGTTCACCCCCAGCACCTCGCGCAGCAACGTGTCGTAGCCCGCCTGGGCGGCCAGGCCCCCGAACCCGGCCGCCACCTGGGTGTCGAACAGGTTGGTCACCTCGGTGGCCAGGCACCGGCGCAGCAGGGCCACGTCCTGGCGGCCGGCGTGGACCACCACCTCGATCGCCGGGTCGGAGAGGATGACGGCCAGGGGCGCGAGGTCGACGGTGTCCTCGAGGGGGTCGAGCACCACCACCTCGAGGCCTTCCTCGTCGCTGACCACGAGCTGGATCAGGCAGAGCAGCGTCCGGTAGCGCCCCTCCCCGACGAACTCGGTGTCCACGCCGAAGCGCCCGGCCCGCCGTGCCCGCCCGACGAAGGCGTCGAGCTCGGCGGTCATGCCTCGACCGCGACCCGCGCCGTGACGAGGCGCAGCCGGAAGGCCGCCCCCGTCTCCCGCTCGGCCAGGACCAGCGATCCCCCCATCCGTCCGGCGAGCTCCCGGCCGATGGCCAGGCCCAGGCCGAAGCCGCCCTCGCCGCTGCGCCCGCTCCCCCGCTGGAAGCGCTCGAAGATGAGCTCGCGCTCGTGAACGAGGACCCCCGGGCCGTCGTCGCGGACCTCGAGCTCGCTGAAGCGCTTGCCGCCGTCGAGGTGGATGCTCACCGCCGTGTCCGGCGGCGCCACCCGCAGCGCGTTGTCGAGGAGGATGCGCACGATCCGTGCCACGCTACCGGGGTCGCCCTCGGCCCAGCACGACGTCCCCGGCGGAACGATCTCCAGGCGCACCCCCCGGTCCTCGGCCCGTCGCTCGAACTCGGCCGCCACCGCCCGGACGAGCTCGACCAGCTCGATCGGCTCGCTGCGCAGGGAGATGGCCGCGTCGATCCGGCTCAGGTCGAGGAGGTCGGCCGCCAGGTTGGCCAGCCGGCGCGACTGCTCCCGGGCCCGCTCCACCCGCTCCCGCGCGTCCTCGACGTCGACCGGCTCGGAGTCGAGATCGTCGGCCAGCAGCTCGAGCATCCCGTCGAGCGAGGTCAGCGGCGTGCGCAGCTCGTGGGACGCCGTGGCCACGAAGGCCCGCCGGGCGTCCTCCTGGCGGCGCAGGCGCTCGTGCATCCCCGCGAAAGACCGGGCCAGCCCGCCGATCTCGTCCCGCGAGTTGTCGGTCGGCGGGGGCCTCGCGTCCAGGCCGTGCTCGTCGACCTCCCGCGTCGCATCGCGCAGGCGCTCCAGGCGTCGGAGCATCGTCGCCGACAGTCCGATCCCCAGGAGCAGGGCCACCGCCAGGCCGACCAGAGCCGCCTTGACGAAGACGTCGCGGACCACCCGCGAGGCCTGCTGCACATAGGCCAGGTGCTTGCGCGCGGCGAGCACGTAGCGCCGGGAGCCGATTTCCAGCGGCTGGACGACCAGGAGGTCGCTGCCCTCGGTGACCCGGACCTGGCCGCTGCCCGCCACCCCGGACCGGAGGGCCTGGCGATCGAGCGGCGGGTCGACCTCGCCCGGGAGCAGCGGGGCCAGCTGCTCGTCGTACACCGACACCCGGGCGCTCGTCCGTCCCTCGAGGGCGCGAATCTGCTGGCGCAGCTCGGGGAGGGAGACCCGCCCGTGCGGCGAGTCGAGCTCGGCGAAGCTCAGCTTGGCGGCCCCGACCGCGGCGACCAGGGTCGCCGTCCCGTCGCGGCGCAGACGGTCCTTGAGCGGCGAGAGCAGGGCGAGGGCGGCGAAGCCGAGTGACACCGCACTGGTCAGGACGAGCGCGGCCAGCAGGCGGGGACGCAGGCCGAAGGCGCGCATCAGCCGGTCATCCCTCGACGAAGCGGTAGCCGGCGCCGCGCACGGTGAGGATCAGCCGCGGCTCGTCCGGGCGCTCCTCGAGCTTCTCGCGCAGGTGGCGGATGTGGACGTCGATGGCCCGCGGGTCGCGGTAGGCCGAGTCCCCCCAGATCGCCCGCAGGAGCTCCTGGCGGTTGAACAGCCGCTGCGGCTCGGACATCAGGCAGGAGAGCAGCTCGAACTCGGAAAAGGTCAGCCGGGCCGACACCCCGTTCACCGTGACCTCCCGCTGGGGCCGATCGAGCCTCACCGGACCGAGCTCGAGCACCTCTCCGCCCAGGCCGCCCAGCCCGCGCGGCCCCGCCCGGCGAAGCACCGCCCGGATCCGGCTGCGCAGCTCGGCCAGGCCGAACGGCTTGGTCACGTAATCGTCGGCGCCGGCCTCGAGCCCCTGCACGGCGTCCGCCTCGCTGTCGAGAGCGGTGAGCATGATGATCGGCACCACGTTACGCCGCGCCCGGAGCGTCCGGCACACGTCGTAGCCGTTGGGCCCCGGCCCGAGGGCCACGTCGAGGAGCACGATGTCGAACTGGTCGGTCCCCGCCCGCTCGAGGGCGCTGGCCCCGTCGGGCACCGCCGTCACCCGGTGGCCCTCGCGGGTGAACGACCGGGTCAGCATCTCCCGCAGCGCCGACTCGTCGTCGACGACGAGGATGGCGAGCGAGTCGGAGGTCGGCTGCATGCCGGGAAGCTAGCGGCTGGGCCCGGCCCCGAGGCGCCACAGGAGCCGGGGGCGGTCGAGTCCCGCGGCCCGCGACACGTCCTGGCCGTGGGCTCGCACCCAGAACGCCGCACCCGAGCACGACGCCAGCTTGCGCGAGGCCCGGGGCCCGCAGCCCCCGCCCAGCAGGGCGTAGCGCACGGACCCGTCGGCCACCAGCCCGGCCAGGCGGGGGACGTCGACCAGCGGGCGGGCGTCGAAGGAGGTCAACACCAGCACCGGCTCCCCGTCGCGGACGATCAGCGCCGCCGCCTGGGTGGCCGAGCCCACGGCGAGCTCGTAGCGGGCCCCCTGGCGGTGGGCGCCCAGGTAGGCGCTGAGAGCCTCGGCCTGGCCCGGGCGCATCACCCCGACGTGGCCGGCGTCGGTCTCCGCGTGCTGGACGAGGCCGATGGCCACGTGGACGGGCAGGAGGAGGGCCGCCGCGCCCAGGGCCCCGCCCAGGGCCAGGCGGCGCACGGGCCCGGGAACGGGGAGGATGGCGGCGGCGAGCGCGGCCGCGGCGGCCAGACCGGTGAGGAGCCAGACCAGGCTCGAACCCCCCAGCAGGTAGTGCCCGTACACCGCCAGGCCCAGCGCGCAGACGCCGGCCAGGACCCGCCCGGCCAGGCCGCCGCGGACGGCGAAGGCCAGGCCGATGCCCGCCGCCGCCGCCACCGCCGGGTTGAAGGCCTCGGTGTAGCGCGGATGCAGGCGGGCCATGACGCTGAACAGGACCACCCCGGTGGCCAGCCACAGCAGCACTCCCGCCGCCATCGCCCGCTCCGGGCGCCCGGCCGGCGGGCCGACCCGGCGCCCTCGAGCCGAAGCGGGTAGCAGCGAGGCGACCAGGGCGGGGACGCCGAGGAGCAGGGCGGTGAGGAGTAGGTAGCCGAGGCGCAGCCCCGACAGCGGCCCGTCGTGGTCGAAGAGACGCAGCGGCGCCGGGGTGCCGATGGGCACCGCCGCCCGCTGGAGCTCGCTGTTGCCGGCCGGCCGCCGCCGGGCTCCGGTGTCGGTCCCGCTCAGGTCGGGCTGGCTGGCCGGCTTGGCGATCCGGTCGTAGCCGTTGAACACGAAGGCGGCGTTCCATGCCGAGCCGTTGGTCGAGCCGATGGCGAACGGCCGGTTCGAGAAGGCCAGAGTGGCCAGGAGCCAGGACAGGGCGACGACCACGAACACCACCCCGGCTCCGGCCAGCCGCCGCCACCGGCGCTCGCCCGAGGCGACCAGGGCGAGGAGGGCGAGGGCGGGGAGACCGACCAGTCCCTGGAAGAGCTTCACGTTGAAGGCGACCCCCATGGCCGCCGCCGCCAGGTAGAGGTAGCGGGGGCTGCGCTCCCCGGCGTAGCGCACCAGGAGCCACAGGGCGAGCACGCTGAGCAGCATCATCACCGCGTCCATGGTGTCGCTGCGGGCGGTGAGCACGGCGATCGGCAGCACGGCGAGGACGGCGGCGCTGGCCAGCCCGGCCAGGTCGCCGAACACCCGCCGCACCGCGTCGTAGAGCACCGGCACCGCCAGGGTCCCGGCCACCGCCTGCGGAAGCTTGAGGGCCACCGAGCCGAAGCCGAAGAGCTTGACCGAGATCACCTGGAGCCACAGGTCGATCGGCGGCTTGTCGATGGCCACGCTCCCGCCCGGCTCGTAGACCCCGAAGAAGAAGTTGTGCAGCGACTGGGACATGCTCCGCACCGCGGCGTCGTAGAACGGGTCGAGCGGAACCGGGCCCAGCGCCGCCAGGCGCAGGCCGGCGGCGGCGACGGTGATGACGAGCGCCGCCCCCAGCACCGCCGCCCGCCCCGTCGGCCGTCCGGCTCCGGCCGCCGGGATCGCGTGGGCGGGGGTCGCGGGAGTCGCCACCCGCCAAAGGATCGCACGCCCCCGATGGTCTAGTCTCGGGCCGATGGCCGACGCCCCCACGCCCCCCGCCGCTCCCGCTGCTCCCGCTCCCGCGCTCGCCCCCGGCGACTGCCTGGCCTGCCGCGGCGCCGGACAGGTCGTCTCCAACCTCGGCGGCGAGCCGCGGCTCGTCCCGTGCCCGTGGTGCGAGGGAAGCGGCCTGCGCCTGGCCGGCCACGACGCCCAGGCCCGCTGGCGCCAGGAGCTCTCCGCCGACGGCGGGCACCGCGCCCTGGTCACCGCCTCCGGACCCCCTGCGGCCGCCGCCGTCTGACCCCGCCCGGCCCGCGGCGTCCGGGCATCGGACATCCGCCGAGGAACGGGCCCAAAGCCTCAAAAGTCGGGCCCCGGGCCGCTCAAACATCCGCTGACGGGGCTGATCGCCCGCTCAAGTCCGGTCGATGCCTACGACGTAAGCCAGAAGCGAAGGTGTCCGGCGCAGCTGCTCGAGAGGGGCGCTCCGCCGCCGGGCCACGGGGTCAGTCGCGGCAGCTGGGCTGCCGACGGGCTGCTTGCGTCCGCCTGCGCCAACTGGCCACCCCCCAGAGCCATTACCAGGAGGCCTTCCATGCCGCAAAAGCTGCTTCAGCGTGCCAAGAGGGAAGACGGCTTCACGTTGATCGAGCTCCTCGTCGTCATCCTCATCATCGGCATCCTCGCCGCGATCGCCATTCCGTCCTTCCTCAACCAGAAGGGCAAGGCCAACGACGCCAACACCAAGGCGGTGGCCCGCACGGCCCAGAC
>JAXDHJ010000057.1:0-7127 GCA_034664565.1 Solirubrobacteraceae bacterium | reverse complement strand
CCGTGCTCGTCGCCGCGGTGCTCGACGACTTCATCGCCACCACGCGGACAGACCTGGGGAGGCTCGATGCGGCGATCGCCGCGCGCGACGCCGAGGAAACCCGCCGTCGCGCCCACCGCGTCAAGGGCGCGTCGCGGATCGTCGGCGCTCACCGCTTGACCGGCCTGGCCCAGCAGATCGAGGACGCCGTCCTCGACAGCGGCCACGGCTGGACAACGGTTGAGCCGCTTGCCGGCGAGCTGCGGGCGACGTTCGCCGGGGCGGTCACCGCCGAACCCTGATCCGCCGAACGCCGACAGGCGACGCAACCGCCGACCCCCGCGAGGTCGAAGAGTGCCCTGTTTGCAGCGACGAAGCGGCGAAGGAATCGAACCTTCCAAGCGCCGGGTTGCGACGCCCTGCCGGTTTTGAAGACCGGATAGGCCACCAGGCCCCTGCCGCCCCACGCCGAGGATAGGCCGCGCCCGTGACCGGCGGCGCCCCGCCGCCGAGAGCCTCGGGCCCGACGGTCCCCCGCGCGGACCCGCCGCCCCCCCCGCGCGGACCCGCCGCCGTCCCGGCTCGCCAAGACCGGCCCCGAAAACTTGAGCGTTCAGGCTTGCCCAGATCCCGCCGGCCCGAACCCGACAAATGTTTGCCTTGTGTGACCAACGTCACACAAGGGCCGTCGGCCGCCTGCAACCCTGGGTCGTCATGCTCTCGGAGACCGTCCAGACCGCCGACGCCCGCCAGGCTCGCAGCCGGCGGATCGGACGGTGCGCGCGCTGCCACGCGCCGGTGCTCGCCGACGACGAGCACTACGGCGAGGGCGAGGCGGTGGTGCACAGCACCTGCGCCCCGCGCCGACCGGCGCCGGCACGCTCTAGCTAGTGGTTGGGCCATGGCCATATCCGACGGGGAGACCTGATGACGCCTGAGACCCTGCAGCCCCAGCGATCGCGCCGCACCTCGGTGGCCGCGGCCGATCCGCCCCGCCGGCGTGGGCGTCCGCCGCGGCTCTCCCGGGCCGCCATCCTCGACCAGGCGCTGAAGCTGGTCGACGCCGAGGGGGCCGAGGCCCTGACCATGCGCCGCCTCGGGGCCGAGCTCGGGGTCGAGGCGATGTCCCTCTACCGTCACGTCTCCAACAAGAGCGCCCTCCTCGACGGGATCGCCGAGTGCATGATGGCCGAGGTCGGTGACTGCCGCCGCGACGAGGGGGGCTGGCTCGAGACCGCGAGGAGCCTCTCGGTCGGCTACTGCGCCGTCGCCCGGGCCCACCCGGCCGCCTTCGAGCTCGTCGGGCTCCGCGCCCTGACCACCACCGATGCCCTCCGCCCGGTCGAGGCGCTCCTCGCCGATCTCCGCGCCGCCGGCTTTCCCCCGCATCGGGCGGTCGCCGTCTACCGCCTCCTGGCCAGCTACGGCCGCGGCTTCGCCCTGATGGAGATCGCCGGGTTGAGCCTCCCGGCCGTCGCCGTCGATCCGTCCCGCCTGACCAGGGACGACCTTCCGGCCGACGAGTTCCCCGCCATCCACGAGCTCTCCGGCGAGCTGTCCTGCGGGCCGACCGACGCCCAGTTCCGGGCCGGCCTGGAGACCATCCTCGCCGGGCTGCGCCAAGAGCTCGAGACCTTGAACCACTAGCCGGCCCGAGGCCCGAGGCCCGAGGCCCGAGGCCGACGCCCGGACGCCGACGGGCCGGCGCCGGCCGACCGGGCTCACCGGTCGAGCCCGTGCTCGAGGGCCTCCTTGACGCCGGCATCGAGGGCGTTGAGGCGATGGAGGGCGAGCGCCTCGGGGCTGGCGAACCGCCGGCCGGGCGCCGGGTCGGGGCCGTGGTGGCAGAGGACGCAGTGGGCCAGGGCGAGCATCCGCGGCTCGCCGAGGACGGCGGCGGCCCGGTCCTCGAGCAGGCGCAGGCCGAGCTGGAGGTGGCCGATCAGGCGCCCCTCGTCGGTGAGGCCGATGGTCGCCCCGTAGGTGAACTCCCGGGTCTTGCCGAGGTCGTGGACGATGGCCGCCGTGATCAGCAGGTCGCTGTTGAGGCGCGGGTGCTGGAGGGCGAGCTCCTGGGCCAGGGTGGCCACCGCCACCGTGTGCTCGAGCAGGCCGCCGAGATAGGCGTGGTGGCCGGCCCGGGTGCACGGCGCCCGCCGCCAGGCCGCCCGGAGGGCCCCGTCGTCGAGGAGGGCGTCGAGCAGGCGCCGGTAGGCGGGGTCGCAGACCTCCCGGGCCAGGTGTTCGAGAAAGCCGTCGAGCTCGTCGAGGTCGCGGTAGGCCGACGGTAGGAAGGTGCTCGGGTCGACGCCGTCGACCGCGACCCGGTCGATCCGGTCGAGCTCGAGCTGGAGCTCGTCGCGGAAGCGCCCGGCCCGGCCGAGCACCCGGACGAGGTCGCCCCGGTCGAAGCGCCCGCTGATGAGATCGGCGTCGCGGAACACCCGTCCCTGGATCGCCCCGGTCCGGTCGCGGAGCTCGACCGTCAGGTAGGGACTCCCGCTGCGCCCGGTCAGGCGGTCCTTGCGCGAGCAGGCGAACACGGCGTCGACGACGTCTCCTTCGCGCAGGGTGGCCACCACCTGGCCGGCCGGCGGCGGCTCGAGAGCGGAAGGGCCCATCCCGTCATGATGTACCTTGGTTCGGATGCAGCCGCTGGTTTGGGAAAGCCGCCCCGACGGACTCCGGGCCCCGGCGATGGTCTGCGCGTTCAAGGGCTGGAACGACGCCGGCGACGCCGCCTCGGCCGCGCTGGCCTACGTCGGCTCCTCGCTCGGGGCGACCCGCTTTGCCCGGATCGACCCCGAGGAGTTCTACGACTTCCAGGCCGCCCGCCCCCTGATCCGCCTCAACGACGGGCAGACCCGGGAGATCGTCTGGCCCGGCGTCGACATCTACCAGGCCCGGGTGCCCCGGGCACCGCGCGACCTCATCCTCCTCGCCGGCCCCGAGCCGTCGATGCGGTGGCGGGGCTTCTCCTCGCTGATCGTCGACCTCGCCGAGGCCCTCGGCGTCCAGCTCGTGGTCACCCTCGGGGCCCTCCTGGCCGACGTCCCCCACACCCTCCCGGTGGTGGTCACCGGCCTGGCCTCCGATCCGAGCCTGGTCGAGCGGATCGGCATGGTCGGCTCCAACTACGAGGGGCCGACCGGCATCGTCGGCGTCCTCCACGCCGCCTGCTCCGACGCCGCCATCCCGTCGGCCAGCCTCTGGGCCAGCGTCCCCCACTACGTGGCCGCCGCCCCCAACCCCAAGGCCGCCCTCGCTCTCGTCCGGCGCCTCGAGAGCCTGGTCGGCGTCTCGGTCGACGCCGGCCAGCTCGAGCAGGACTCGGCCGACTACGAACGCCAGGTCGGCCTCGCCGTCCAGAGCGACCCCGACGTCCAGGCCTTCGTCGAGCGCCTCGAGCGCAGCGCCGAGAGCCAGCCGTCAGAGAGCCAGGAGATCCCGTCCGGCGACCTCATCGCCCGCGAGTTCCAGCGCTTCCTGCGCCAGCGCGGCGGCCAGCCCTAACGCTCGGCGGCGGGGCAGGCGATGCGGAAGTCGCACCAGGAGCAGGCGGCCAGCGACGGGGTCGGCTCGAAGCCCTGGGCGAGGATGCCCTCCCCGACCTCGAGCACGGTCTCGCGGATCCAGGCGGTGGCGTCGGCCGCGTTGGGCACGGCGACCTGGACGTCGTCGAGGACGTAGTAGTAGGAGCGCTCGGCGGCCTCGATGTCCCAGGCCTCGCGGGCACCGACGGCGTAGAGGGCGAGTTGGATGTCCTCGCGGAGCTCGTCGGGCGTCCGGGGGACACCGGTCTTGTAGTCGATCAGCCGGTAGCCGCCGCCCGGCAGGGCGTCGACCCGGTCGACCCGGCCGCGGATGTGGTGGGGCCCGAGGGCGAAGGCGAAGGACCGCTCGAACCACCGCGGCTCGATCGGCTCCTCCTCGAGGCGGTCGCCGTAGCGCAGGAGGGCGGCCCGGGCCTTCTCGCGGAGCTGGCGCTCCTCGTCTGAGTCGCCGAAGCCGCCCCGCCGCCAGGCGGCGTCGAGGAGGCCGAGCATGGCGTCTTCCCCGGCCGAGCCGGTGGCGTGGAAGCGCTCGAGGACCTGGTGGACGAGGATGCCGAAGCGCTGGTTGAGGGTCGGCTCCTGGGGAATCCGGAGCACCCGGGCGAACTTGTACTTCAGGGGGCAGGTCCGGTAGGTCTCGATGTCCGAGGCCGAGAGGACGAGCCCGGCGCCCCGGCGGGGGAGGAAGGGCTCGAGCGAGGGCTCCTCCCGGGCGGCCCGGGTCGCCGCCCGGCCGCGCTCGTCGCGGTCGGCCCCGAGGAGGAGGCCGTCGAGGGGCGAGGTCTCGAAGATCTCGCGCTGGAGCGGGGTCGCCGCCTGACCGAGGCGGGCGTTGATGTCGCCGAGGGCCTCGTCGATGGGCTGGCCGTCGGGCCGCTCGAGGAGGGCGGCGAGCTTGACCAGCTCGAGGAAGCGGACCGCCCCGTGGGAGATGTCGAGGTCGGTGTCCAGGCGCAGCTCGCCGAGGCGCCCGCCGATCCGGGCCACGCTCTCCAGGAGCTCGTCGCGCAGCTCCCGAAACGTCGAGTGGAGAGCCTCGGCCGGACCGAAGAGCTCTTCCTCCCGGTCCTCCCAGTCGGCGGCCACGGCGGCCCGGGCGTCCTCGAGGAAGGGGGACGGCGACTGGACGGCCCCGCGGGCGGAGCTCGCCGCGTGGGCGAGGACCACCCCGCGGCGGGCCCGGCTGATGGCCAGGGCGAGCAGGCCGCGCATCCCGGCGGCGTGGGAGGCGGCCGGGGCCGGGCGGCCGATCAGCTCCGCGGGCACCGGCTCGAGGACGCCGGCCGGGGTGCCGGGCATCCGGGCGGCGTGGAGGCCGAGGACGAAGACGTGGTCGAACTCGAGGCCGGCGGCGGCGTCCATGGCGAGGACGGCCACGGCGCCGGGCCCGGTGGCGGCGACCGCCTCCTCCTCGCCGAGCCCGGCGTCGGCCACGGCGGCGATGTAGCGGGCGAACTCGCGCGGCGTCGACTGGGGGGCCCGCCGGGCGTGGGAGGCCGCCATCTCGCCGAGCTTGGCCAGGTTGACCAGCCGCTCGACGACGTCGGCCCGGGCGGTGAACAGGTGCTGGCGGCGCAGGCCGATGCGGTCGATCAGACGGTGGACGAACAGGTCGGGGCGGGTGTTGTCGAGGGCGGCGGCGGCCGCCCGGTAGAGGCGCAGGAAGCCGGCGATCCGCTCCCGCGCCTCGGGCGGCAGCTGCGGGGACTCGGTGGCGGCGACCAGGGCGGCCACCATGTCGAGCTTGCGCCGGCGGGCGATCTGGACGCAGCGGGCGATGTCGATCGAGTTGAGCTCGACCGGCGGCCGGGCCAGGGCGCGGACCACGGCGCCGGCGTCGCGGGGGTCGACGAGCAGGCGCAGCCAGGCGATGACGTCGCGTATCTCCACCCGCTGAAAGAAGGCGTCGGACCCGATCACCCGGTAGGGCACCGACCGCTCGGCCAGGGCCACGGCCACCGCCTGGCCTTCGTCGGCCACCGAACGAACGAGGACGGCAAGTCGTTCGGGGGCGATCGACTCGCGCCCGATCAGCCGCTCGAGCTCGGCGGCCACGCTCTGGGCCTGGGTCCGCTCGTTGGCGCAGCGCCAGAACCGGACGATGCCGTCATCTTGGAGCAGCCTCGGGCCCGCCGATGGAGGCTCGCCGAGAACGGCCCGGGCGGCGGCCACCACCGGCGGCGGGCAGCGGAGGCTCGCCGTGAGCTCGATCACCGCCGCCCCGGGGATCGCGGCAGCGGCGGGCGGCCGGCCCGGAGGGAGGTGCGGGCCGCGGCCGCCGGGGATCGCCCGGCCCGGGTCAGGGGCGGCGAGGGCGGCCGCGGTGAGGGCGGCGCCGGCCCGCTCGAGCCGGAGGATGACCTCCGCCTCGCCGAAGGACAGGTCCTGCCAGTCGTCGACCAGGAGGATCGGCCAGCGCCGGGCCACCCGGGCCCCGGGGGCCGGCTCGCCGGCGAGCAGGCGGGCGGTGTGGAGGAGGAGGTCGCCGGCGTCGAGCGCCCCCCGCTCGGCCAGCATCCGGTCGTGGGCGAGGAAGATGTGGGCGAACTCCCGCTCCCGGGGGCTGAGGGCGTCGTGGTGGGCGGCGGCCCAGTCGGCGTAGCGCGCGGCGTCGACGAGCTCGTCCTTGAGGCGGTCGATCCGCCGCAGGAAGCTGCCGAGGAGGGCCGCCGGCCGGCCGCGGAAGTCGTGGTGGCGCAGGTCGAGCTCGTCGACCCGCTCGAGGAGCATGGCCAGACGGTCGGCCGCGGTGGCGGCCACGGCGAAGGGGTCGAGCCCGGCCTCGAGCGCCTCGTCGGCCAGGAGCCGGGCGCAGAACCCGTGCACGGTGTGAACCTCGGCCTCCTCGTGGGGCCCGCGCAGGGCGGCCTCGGCCCGCAGGCGCAGGTCGCCGGCCCGGCGCTCGCCGTGGGTGAGGAGGAGCACCCCGGCGGCCGGGCTGCCCTGCTCGATCAGCCAGGCCAGCCGCCGGACCAGTACCTCGGTCTTGCCGCTGCCCGGGCCGCCGAGGATGAGCAGGGGCGCCCGCCGATGGCGCACGGCGTCCTGCTGGGCGTCGCTCAGGCCGGCCAGCGGCCACACGGATGCCAGGGCTGACACCCCCCTAGGATATGGCCGCATGGAGGCATCCGAGGAGGAGCAGGCGCCCGACTGGCTCGGCGCCTGCCGGCGGATCACGGTGCGGATGCGGGAGATGTTCCTCGCCCACCCGACCACCGAGCATCGGGCGGTGGAGACCGGGCGGGGCGAGGGCGGCGACGAGGCGCTGGTCATCGACCGGGCGGCCGAGCAGATCGTCTTCGACGAGCTCGAGGCCCTGCGGGACGCCGGGCACCGGTTCACGGCGATCTCCGAGGAGCGCGGGACGGTCGGGTACGGGGCCGCCGAGCCCCTGGTAGTGATCGATCCCATCGACGGGTCGCTGAACGCCAAGCGGGGGATGACCCACTTCAGCCTGTCCATCGCCGTGGCCGACGGCCCGACCATGGCCGACGTCTTCTTCGGCTACGTCTACGACTTCGGGGCCCGGGAGGAGTGGACCGCCCGGCGGGGCGCCGGCGCCGAGCTCGAGGGCCGCCGGCTCGACCCCGGACA
>JAXDHJ010000056.1:0-54686 GCA_034664565.1 Solirubrobacteraceae bacterium | reverse complement strand
GCCCGGCCGTAATCCGGATCCCCGGGACGCAGGCCGTCGGTCAGCTGCGCCTCCTGGGGGTCGAGGCCGAAGGTCTCCAAGCCGGCGTCGAGACCGCTGACGCGCAGGCGCGGGCCCGAGAGCGGGGCCACCGAGCTCATCCACAGGTGGGAGCGCTCGCCCCCGCCGTGCTCGAGGGCGACGAACACGTCGTCCTCCACCTGCGCACCCGGGCGGCGGCCGTCGAGCTCGGCGTAGACGCGTACCGGCGGCCCGAACAGCCGGCAGGCCTGGTCCACCAGATGGGTGCCGAGATCGAGCAGCAGTCCCCCGCCCGCCTCGGGGTCCTCGCGCCAGGCGTCGGGCGAGACCTCGGGTCGAAACCGCTCGAACCTGGACTCGAAGCGGGTCACCCGGCCCAGGCGCCCTTCGTCCACCAGGCGGGCGACGGTGAGGAAGTCCCCATCGTAGCGGCGGTTCTGGAAGACGGTCACCCTGCCGCCGGCCTCCAGCAGTCGCTCGGCCTCGGGCACGCTCGGAGCCAAAGGCTTGTCGACCACCACCGCCAGCCCGCGCTCGATGGCGGCGAGGGCCAGCGGGACGTGGGCGCGGTTGGGGGCGGCCACCACCACCACGTCCACCTCGCCCCACAGCTCCTCCACACTCGACACCACGCGGGCCCCCGGATGCGCCGACCGGGCCTGGTCCTGGCGCCGGGTATCCGAGGTGAGGATGGTCGTGAGCTCGAGACCGTCGACGGCATCGACCAGCGGCGCGTGGAAGACGCGGCCGGCCAGGCCGTACCCGACGATCCCCACCCGGAACGCCGCCGGGCTCAGCCCCACGAGCCCTCGCTCATCGGCCGCAGGGTGGTGGTGAGGATTCGCATGGTCCGGGGACGGGTCACCGCGAAGAGCACCACGTCGGCCACCTGCTCTGCGGTGAGCATCGCCTCGAGCGCCGGGTCGCCGTGGTCGCGGCCGGCCCCGATGGCGAACTCGGTGTTGACGCCCCCGGGCGCGATGGTGGTGGCCCGCACGCCGTGCTCGCGCAGCTCGTGGTCGAGCGAGCGGGTGAAGCCGACCTGACCGAACTTCGACGCGTTGTAGACCGCCTCCCCGGGAAACGCGCGGACCCCGGCCACGCTGGCCAGAGCCACGAAGTCGCCCTCGCCGCTGCGGATGAGATGGGGCAGGGCCGCCGCCGCCGTGTAGAGGGTTCCCTTGAGGTTCACGTCGATCATCGCCTCGAGCTGCTCCGGGGCGAGATCGAGGAACGAGCCGTAGGCCCCGACGCCGGCGTTGGCCACCACCACGTGCAATCCCCCGAACCGCTCCACCGCGGCCGCGGTCGCCCGCTCGACCGCGGCCCGGTCGCGCACGTCGCAGACAATGCCGAGGCCGCGCTCGAGGCCAAGGTCATCCCCCCGGCGCGAGAGCATGGCCACCGAGGCTCCGGCGGCGTGGAGGCTGCGGGACACCGCCGCCCCGACGCCTCCACTCGCCCCGGTGACCAGCGCCACCTTCCCGTCCAGCTCGCTCACTGCGCCTCCCTCGGGTCGTCACCACCGCCGGACCGATCCCCGCGGCGGACTTCGGCTGATTCTTGCACGGAATCCCTTCATACCGGCGTTGTTTCATGCAAAGCATTGACAAACCCGGTCCGGGAGCAGAGAATCGCGCCGTGGCCGGTCAAGAAGGAGGGTCGCTCGCCGCGTTGCGGGAGCTCAACCGCAGACGCGTGGTCGCCACCCTCGAGCAGCTGGGGGTCGCCAGCCGGGCCGAGGTCGCTCGGCGCACCGGTCTGTCCCCGTCCACCGTCTCGACCCTGGTCGCGGAGCTCGAGAGCGCCGGGGTGGTGGTGGCGCGGGACGGGCCACCCGGAGACGGTCTCCAGGTCGAGGAGCCCTCGCTGCGCGGCGGGCGTCCTCCCCGACTCATCGCCCTGGGGCGGGCCGCGGGGGTGGCGGTGGGCATCGACTTCGGCAAGCAGCACCTGGCGGTGGTGGCCTGCGACCGCGCCCACCAGGTGCTGGGCGAGACCGCCCGGGTCATGCCCGACGGCTACGACGCGCGGCGGGGAATGGATGACGCGGCCGCGCTCCTCGGCCACGTCCTCGAGGGGGCGGGGATCGACCGGGCCGAGGTGGTCGGCGTCGGACTCGGCCTGCCCGGGCCGATAAATCCTGCCACCGGCAAGGTGGGCTCGTCGGCCATCCTCCCCGGCTGGGCCGGGGTGACGGTGGGCCACCAGATGGGGGATCGCCTGCGACTGCCGGTGCACGTCGACAACGACGCCAACCTCGGGGCCCTGGCCGAGCTCCACTGGGGGGCGGGGAGGGGCTGTGACACCCTCGTGTACCTCAAGGTGGCGACCGGAATCGGAGCCGGCCTGGTGGTGTTCGGGAGGCTGTTCCGGGGCGCAGGGGGAACGGCTGGGGAGATCGGCCACACCATCATCGACGAGAGCGGACCGATCTGCCGCTGCGGTAGTCGCGGCTGCCTGGAGACGGTGGCCGGCATCCCCGCCATCGTCGGCCTGCTGGCGCCGAGCTTCGGCGAGGATCTCACCGTCGAGGGCGTCCTGCGACGCGCCGCCGAGGGCGATGCCGCCTGCCGGCGGGCGATCGGCGACGCGGGCGGGCACATCGGCAACGCAGTGGCCAACCTGTGCAACCTCCTGAATCCGGCCCGCATCGTCGTTGGCGGCTCCCTGGCCGGGGCTCGGGAGATCCTGCTCGAACCGATGCGTGCCGCCGTGGCCCGCCGCGCCATCCCCTCGGCGGGCGAGGACGTCGAGATCGTGGCCAGCGCGCTCGGCGACCGGGCCGAGGTGCTCGGGGCGGTCGCGCTCGTGCTCTACGAAACCCGAGGCGCCGCCTCGGCGCCGACCGCTTCAACCAAGACGGGTCAACCCACAGAAGGGAAGGGTCGAACATGATGTTGCACAGTCCCCATACACGGGTCGGCGTCGCCGGGACGGCGCTCGCCGCGCTCGCGCTGAGCCTCGCCGGTTGCGGCAGCAGCAGCAGCAGCGCCACCAGCAGCAGCGCCACCAGCAGCAGCGGCGGTAGCGGGCCGATGGTCGCCTTGCTCCTGCCCGAGAACCAGACCGCCCGCTACGAGACGCACGACAAGCCCGACTTCGTGGCCAAGCTCAAGCAGGCCTGCGCGACGTGCAAGATCCTCTACAGCAACGCCACCCAGGACGCCACCAAGCAGCAGAGCCAGGCCGACGCGGCGTTGACCCAGGGCGCCAAGGTGCTCGTGCTCGACCCGGTCGACGCCGGGTCGGCGGTGGCCATCGTGGCCAAGGCCAAGGCGCGCAACGTCCCGGTGATCAGCTACGACCGGCTGATCAGCAACGCCGGCATCAGCTATTACGTGTCCTTCGACAACGCCCGGGTGGGCAAGCTCCAGGCCTCGACGCTCGACGCCAAGCTCAAGGCGATGGGCAAGGCGAGCGGTCCGATCATCATGATCAACGGAGACCCGGCCGACAACAACGCCAAGCTGTTCAAGCAGGGCGCGATGGGGCAGTTCGCCGCCGACGGTGTGAAGATCGCCAAGCAGTACGACACCCCGGGCTGGCTGGGCAGCAATGCGCAGAACGAGGCCCAGCAGGCCATCACCGCCCTGGGCAACACCGGCTTCGCCGCCATCTACGGGGCCAACGACGACATGGCCGAGGGCGGGATCGCCGCCATGAAGTCGGCGGGGATCGACCCCAAGGCGCGGCCGACCACCGGACAGGACGCCTCGCTCGCCGGGGTGCAGCGCATCCTCGACGGGACCCAGTTCATGACCGTCTACAAGGCGGTCACCACCGAGGCCCAGGACGCCGCCGAGCTGGCTGGCGCCCTCGCCCAGGGCCAGCAGCCGCCGGCTGGTCTTGTCAACCAGCAGACCAACAACGTCACCAAGAGCGTGCCCTCGGTGATCCTCACCCCGGTCGCCGTGACCAGCGCCAACATCAAGGACACCGTGGTCAAGGACAACTTCTGGAAGGTGTCCGACATCTGCACCAGCGCCTACGCCGCGGCGTGCAAGACGGCCGGCATCCAGTAGGACGGTCATCGTGCGGGCCGCCGACGCCGGCGGCCCGCGCGGCCCGCGGCAACCGAGCGAAAGGACACAGGATGAACGCCAACACCCCGCTGCTGGCCCTCCACGGGGTGAGCAAGCGGTTCGGGGCGGTGCAGGCCCTCGGCGGCGTCGACTTCGAGGTGGCGGCCGGTGAGGTCGTCGGTCTGGTCGGCGACAACGGCGCCGGCAAGTCAACCCTGGTGAAGATCATCGCCGGGATCTACTCGCCCGACGAGGGCGAGTTCTTCTTCGAGGGAAAACCGGTCTCGATCAACGGCCCGACGGCCGCCACTGAGCTCGGGATCGCCACCGTCTACCAGGACCTGGCGCTGTGCGACAACCTCGACGTCGTCTCCAACCTCTTCCTCGGGCGCGAGAAGATCTCCGCCGGTGCGGCGGGGCTGACCCGCCGGCTCGACGAGATCGAGATGGAGCGCAGCTCGGAGGAGCTCCTCTCCAACCTGGCGGTCACCATCCCCAGCCTGCGCAGCGAGGTCGGCACCCTGTCGGGCGGCCAGCGCCAGCAGGTCGCCGTGGCGCGCTCGCTCCTGGGCGAGCCCAAGGTCGTGCTCCTGGACGAGCCGACGGCGGCGCTCGGGGTGGCCCAGACCGCTCAGGTGCTCGCCCTCATCACCCGGTTGCGCGAGCGCGGGCTCGGCGTGGTGGTGATCAGCCACAACCTGGCCGACGTGTTCCAGGTCACCGATCGCATCTTCGTCCTGCGGCTCGGGCTCCAGGAGGCGACCTTCACCACCGCGTCGGCCACCCGGAGTGAGGTGGTCGCCGCCATCACCGGGGCCACCGAGCGGACGGCGGCCAACGCCAATCCCGATGGAGGCAGGCTATGAGCTCCGCACCCCAGCAGGCGGCACCCCCCCTCCCGGAGAAGCTCAAGGCACCGGGCACCGACATCGTCCGGCGCTTCGTCCAGGGCGACCTGGCCTCGCTGCGCGTGTTCGTGGTCCTCGGTCTCATCTGGGCCGTCTTCCAGTTCGAGAACAGCCACTTCCTCACCGCGCAGAACCTGACCAACCTCTTCCTCCAGATCACCGCCGTCGGACTCATCTCGGTCGGCGTGGTCTACGTGCTGCTCCTCGGCGAGATCGATCTCTCCGTCGGCGCCGTCAGCGGCCTGGCCGCCGCGGCCACCGCCGTCTTGCAGGTCAAGCACGGGTGGGGCCCGTACACCGCCATCGGCGCCGGCATCGTCGTCGGCCTGACCATCGGGGCGGCCCAGGGGTTCCTGTTCACCCAGTTCGGCATCCCGTCCTTCGTGGTCACCCTGGCCGGCCTGTTGATCTGGCAGGGGGCCCTGCTCAAGGTCCTCGGCAGCACGGGCACGGTCAACATCACCGACCCGAAGCTGACCGGGCTGGCCAACACCTTCTACTCCTCGACCGTCAGCTGGGTGATCGGGATCGGGGTGATCGTCGTCTATGCCGGCGGCACCCTCTGGGCGTGGCGCCAGCGGGTCTCGGCCGGTCTGGCCGACCAGCAGCTCGCCGGCCCGATCGTCCGGGTCGTCGTCGTGGGGGCGGCGACCATCGCCGCCGTCTCCATCTTCAACCAGGACCGGGGCCTGCCGCTGGCGGTGCTCATCCTCATCGTCTTCGTGGCCACCATGGAGTACGCGGCCACCCGGACGCGCTTCGGGCGCCACGTGTTCGCGGTGGGCGGCAACGCCGAGGCGGCCCGGCGGGCGGGGATTCGCATCAACGCGATCCGCATCGCCGTGTTCTCCATCGCCGGAGCGATGGCCGCCATCGGCGGCATCCTCGCCGCCTCGCGGCTGCTGGCGGTCAGCCAGAACTCGGGCGGGAGCGACCTCCTGCTCCTCGCCATCGCCGGACCGGTCATCGCCGGGACGAGCCTGTTCGGAGGACGGGGGTCGGTGTGGACGGCGCTGCTCGGCGCCCTGGTCATCGGGTCGATCTCCAACGGGATGGACCTCCTGGCCCTCGACTCGTCGGTCAAGTTCATGGTGACCGGCGGCGTCCTCCTCGTCGCGGTGATCGTCGACGCCCTGGCCCGCCGCCAGCGTCAGGCCGCCGGGAGGGTCTAGGGCGACCCCTCCGGCGAAGCGTCAGGCCGCCGGGAGGGTCTAGGGCGAGCCATCCGGCGAAGCGTCGGGCCGCCGGGAGGGTCTAGTGCGACCCCTCCGGCGGGCCGATGGTCGCCGCGTTCGGTCCGAAGCGCTCGAGGTAGTGGGGGTGAACGTTCTTCCAGCCGTTCATCGCCTCGCGAGGATGGGGCTCGCCGCCGAGCGAGGCGGTGAGCGCGTCGAGACAGACGTGCCAGCCGGCCCCGTCGCGCGCCGCCTTGCCGCCCTCGTCGAGGGTGTCGAGGAGGGTGAGGATGGTGTCGTCGGCGGAGGGCCGAAGCTCGAAGCGGAGGATGTCGGTGCCCCAGCGAACCTCCATCAGCCTCGGCGGTTCGAAGGCGAGCATCTCACCGTCGAAGGGCGGTGCCTCGCCGTCGGCAAAGGCGAAGCGCAGGAGCGCGCCGGCGGCGCGCTCGCCGTCGATGGTGGTGGGGAACCAGTGGGCGAGGTGGTCGGGGTCGGTGATCGCCTGCCACACCGTCTCAACGGGGTGGCGGAGGGTGCGGACGAAGCGAAGCTGCCAGCGTCCGTCGTCGAGTTGCTGCTGGGTTGCGTACACGGCTCCTACCTTGTCGGTCGGCGGTCGGTCTCGCTCATCTCGTCGAGATGGCGCTCGAGGTCATCCAGGCTGGCGGCCCAGGCCTGGCGGTAGGGGGCGAGCCAGTCGTCGATCTCATGCAGGGGCTCGGCGCGAACCCGGTACAGGCGCCGCTGGGCATCGGTTCGGGACTCGACCAGCCCGGCCTCGCGGAGGATCCGCAGGTGCTTGGAGACCGCGGGTTGACTGAGTTCGAGCTGGGCGACGAGGGCGCCGACCGGGCGCTCTGACCCGTGCAGGAGGTCGAGGATGCGTCGTCGGTTGGGCTCGGCGAGGACTTCGAACAGGGACACTCCGGTTTTATACCGCTATGGCTATATAGCTGTCAAGCCATGTACACTGGCCGAGGTCCGCAGGGACGGGTGGGTGAGTGAGTGAGTAGTGAGTGAGTGAGTGGGCGGTGCTGGGCTCGAACCAGCGACCTCCTGCTTGTAAGGCAGGCGCTCTGACCAGCTGAGCTAACCGCCCCCGGCGCGGGCCCAAGGCTACTCTCCGGGGCCGTGCGAGAATGCCCGACGTGAGCTCCCTCACCCCGCCACCGGCCGTTGCCGGGCCCCGCCCGCCGGCGACCGCGACCGGAGCCGGCTGAGCGGATGGACCTCGGTCTGAGCGGACGCGTCGCCCTGGTCACCGGCGCCTCGAAGGGGATCGGCCGGGCCATCGCCGCCGAGCTCGCCGCCGAGGGCGCCCGGGTGGCGGTGAGCGCCCGATCGCGGGAACGTCTGGCCGAGGTCTCCGGCGAGCTCGGGGTCCACGCCTTCGAGCACGACAACGCCGACATCGAGGCCATCGATCAGCTGGTGGCCGAGGTCGAGTCCGCCCTCGGGCCGATCGAGATCCTCATCACCAACACCGGCGGGCCACCGCCGAGCCCGGCCCCCCTCAACCACACGGTGGAGGAATGGGAGGCGGCCTACCGCACCCTCGTCCTCGCCCCGATGATGCTCGTGGCCGCCGTCATGCCCGGGATGCAGGAGCGCCGGTTCGGGCGCATCGTCAACGTCGCCTCCTCCACGGTGCGCGAGCCGTCGGCCACCCTCATGCTCTCCAACAGCCACCGGTCGGCCACCCTGGCGGCGTTCAAGACGATCGCTCGCGACGTGGCGCCCGACGGCGTCACCGTCAACAGCGTCCTCCCCGGCCGGATCGCCACCGATCGGCTCTTCGAGCTCTTCGGGTCCAAGGAGGTCGCCGAGTCGATCGGCGCCGCCGAGATTCCCGCCGAGCGTCTCGGCACTCCGGAGGAGTTCGCCGCCGCCGTGGCCTTCCTGTGCTCGGAGCGGGCCGGCTACATCACCGGCGCCGCCCTCCTCGTCGACGGCGGCCTCACCCAGAGCATCTGAGCCCGGCCCGGCTCAGCGCAGAAGCGGGACGGCCGCCTTCTGGAGCAGGTGGGAGAGCTCCCCGGTCTGGGTGGAGGCGGCGTCGGCGATGAAGCGGACGATCGCCGCCCGGCGGGCCGAGGCATCGGGGCCGGCCTGGGCGCCGGCGACATCGGCGCCGAGGGCCGCGCGCCCGGCCGGGTCGGCGACCGCCGCGGCCAGCCGGCCGAGGTCGGCGAGGGTGAGGGCGAAGTACGACTCGGCCGGGATCTCCCGCGCCACGATCGAGCGAAACAGCGATCCCCCGACCGCCGTGGTGCGGATCGGCGCCCGCCCGACCAGGGTCCGGAAGTCGGCCCGGAGCTCGGCCGGGCTCCCCATCCCCTCGCCGGCCAGGCGCCCGACCTCCGACGCCGGGGGCGCCGCCGTGGCCAGTCGGAGGGCGGCCTGGCGGCGGACGGCGGCCGAGAAGCGAACGGCCCCGAGGCCGGCGCGGGCCACGGCGCGGTTCAACGCCTGGACGGCCCGGCGCTCGGCCCGGCTCGCCGCCACCAGGTCGCCGGAGTAGGTCCGGGCCAGCGCGGTCTGGAGGGCGAGGCCGCCGGGGGCCAGGGGGTCGCGGGCCCAGGCGGCGCGGGCCCCGGCGGCGCGCTCGGCGACCACCCCGAGGACCTCGGTCAGGCTGGCCCGCCGGGCCGCGAGGCCGGCGTAGTCGGCGAGCGCGCGCTTGATCGCCCGGCAGGCGGCCGCCGCCGCCGCGCCGACCGGGGTGCATGCCGGGGTCCGCCCGCGGTTCGACGGCCAGGGTCGGGGGAGCGGGATCTCGGTGTAGTGCGAGTCGGCCACCGCGCCGGCGACCCGGACCGATGTCGCCCGCCATTCGGCGAACGTCCGCCCGCAGTCGATGGTCTGGGCCCCGAAGAGCTCGGCCGCGGTCACCCCCATCGCCCGCAGCCGGTCGAGGCCGCCGCTGCCGGCGCCGGGAGGCGAGCGGTCGAGGGCGGTGCCCAGCCGAGCGTCGGCGCACCGGGTGGCGGTCAGCCGGGCCAGGGAGCGCACCTGCGCCAGCAGCGCGCTGGTGTCCGGGGGCGCCGGAACCGGCCCGGGTGGCGGGGCGGCCACGGGCGGGGTGGCGCTCGGGGCCGGGCTCGCCGCCGCCGCGGGCGGCCCGGGCGCCGGCCCCGGTCCGGGTCCCGGTCCCAGCCCCGCCGGGAGCAGGGGACCAGCGCCGCCGGCGCCGGGATTGACTACGGAGAGGATGGCGTGGATCGAGCGCCGGCCCGACTCGGCGCCAGCGCTGCACGTCGTCGAATTCGACTGGCTGGCGCCGCCGGCCAGCGACACCGACGGCGTCATGCTCCCGGTCAGGGTGACGTCGAAGGCGCCGTCCCAGTCGGTCGAGGCCGGGAAGCCGAGGCAGCCGTCGAAGCACGTCCCGGCCGGGCAGCCGAGGGCGAAGGCGCCGGTGTCGTAGGCGGCGCAGTCGCCGTTGACGTTGTCGGGCGCCGCCGCGACCGTCACCTCGCCGCCGGCGGGCTGGCGCCCGGGGGCGACCGCGGTGCCCGGGAGGTAGGCGTGGGCGTCGACCGATCCGGGCTGGGCTCCGCCGGTGAGGGTGAGGCGCGAGAGGTCGGGGAGGGCCAGGGCGGAGACGGTGCAGCTGCGCAGGAGGTCGGTCTGGCCGTTGTGGATGCTCAGGCGCCGCAGGGTGCCGGTGGCGGCGAGCGTCCGCCGCGAGGTGGTCTGCCCCTGGTCGGTGACGGTGGTGGTCAGCTGCGCGTCCCAGGTGTAGAGCTCGTCGACTATGACCGAGGTGCCGGTGCTCGGCTGCTCGAGGTCGGTGTGGTAGGCGTAGTCGCCCTTGTACTCGAGGACGTAGGTCGCGCTCGCCGCGCGGGCCACCGCCGGGGTGAGGAGGAGCGCGACCGCGAGCAGTCCGAGCACGAGCCTGACCGGCGCGCGCGGGCACTGGGCGGTCGACCTTCCCCCTCGGAACACAGCGCGGCCGATGATAGTCACATCGTCGGACCGGACCGCACGCGACCTCACACGGGGCTAGCCGAAGAGGGCGTCCACCGAGACCTCGATCCGCCGCCCGGGGCGGGCATCGGCGCCGCCGGGGCCGGCGGCCTGGGCCTCGACGGTGCGGGTGATGGTGAACAGCCGCTGGACGGCGTCGCTGAGGAAGCGCGACGGCTTGCCGTAGCCGTGGGCGTCGTCGCCGGGCCGGTGGTAGTAGCGGACGGGCACGTAGACGGCCAGCGACCGGCGGGCTCGGGTCAGGGCCACGTAGAACAGGCGGCGCTCCTCGGCGATCCCCTCCTCGCTCCCGGTGCTCATGTCGGCGGGGATGTTGCCGTCGTAGGCGGCGATGACGTGGACGGCATCCCACTCGAGGCCCTTGGCCGAGTGCACGGTGCTGAGCACGAGGTAGTCCTCGTCGAGGTGGGGGGGGCCGGCGAGGTCGGCGGTCGAGGTCGGCGGATCGAGCACGAGCTCGGAGACGAAGTGGCGGAGGTCCTCGGCGCCGCGGGCGGCGGCGACGAGCTGCTCGAGGTCGATGAGGCGGATGGCGGCGTCGGGGTAGCGCAGACGGATGAGGGGCTCGAGGGCGGCGCACAGACGCTCGGCCCGGGGGCCGGCCGGGTCGTCGTCGCTGTCGCGGGCGAGGGCGGCGGCCAGGGCGTCGGCGTGCTCGCGGGCCGACGGGGGGAGGTGATCCGCCGCCACCGGCCAGCGGCCCAGGTCGGGGGCGCCGCCCCCGGGCGGGCGCAGCGCCTCCAGCACCCGGCGGGCGCGGATCGGCCCGACCCCGTCGAGGAGCTGGAGGAGTCGGAACCAGCTCATCTCGTCGGCCGGGTTGTCGGTCAGGCGCAGGAGGGCGACGAGGTCCTTGACATGGGCGGCCTCGAGGTAGCGCAGGCCGCCGTACTTGACGAAGGGGATGCGGCGCCGGTTGAGCTCGAGCTCGAGCAGGGCGGAGTCGTGGCCGGTGCGGAAGAGCACCGCCTGCGAGCGCAGCTCCATGCCCTGCTCGCGGGCGGCGAGGACGCGGTCGCAGACCTCGCCGGCCTGCTCGGCCTCGTCGCGGGGATGGACGAGCTCGGGTGTCGTCCCGCCGTCGCGCTCGGTCCACAGCACCTTCGGGAACCCGGCCCGGTCCTGGGCGGAGACGGCGTTGGCCACGGCGAGGATGGGGTGGCTCGAGCGGTAGTTGCGCTCCAGGGTCACCGTCCGGGCGTCGGGGAAGTGGGTGGGGAAGTCGAGGATGTGGCGGGCGCTGGCGGCGCGGAACCCGTAGATCGCCTGGAAGTCGTCGCCGACCACGGTCACCTCGCGCCGGGTGGCCCGCAGGCTGCGGACGATGTCGACCTGGAGCCCGTTGACGTCCTGGTACTCGTCGACGAGGACGTGGTCGTAGGCGTCGGCCAGGCGCGGCCCGACCACGTCGTCGGCGGCCAAGGCCCGCCAGTAGAGGAGGAGGTCGTCGAGGTCGAGCACGCCGAGGGCGCGCTTGCGGGCCCCGTAGGCGCGGAAGGTCTCCCCGAGGGCTTCGCGGTGCTGGGCGTTCCAGGGAAACGCCTCGGCCAGCACCTCCTCGAGGGGAAGCTGGGCGTTCACCGTGCGGGAGTAGATGTCGAGCATGGTCTGGGGACGGGGGAAGCGCCGGGGGCTGGCCGCCTGCCCCTGTTCCTGGCGGACGAGGTCGAGCAGGTCGACGGCATCACCGGCGTCGAGGACGCCGAATCCGGGAGCGAGTCCGAGCGAGGAGGCGTGCAGGCGCACCAGGCGATGGGCGAGGGAGTGGAAGGTGCCCCCGACGATCGGCCCGGCGTTCGGGGCGGCGTGGTCGGTCAGGGTGCGGGCGCGGGCGATCATCTCCCGGGCCGCCCGGCGGGTGAAGGTGAGGAGGAGGATCCGCTCGGCCGGTACCCCGCCGGCGATCAGCCAGGCCACCCGCGAGCAGAGCGTGGTCGTCTTGCCGGTCCCGGCGCCGGCGAGGATGAGGAGGGGGCCGCCGGGGTGGGTGGCCGCCGCCCGCTGCTCGGGGTTGAGCTCGTCGAGCCAGCGGTGGGGCCGGCCGGGACGGCTCGCGTGATCCTCGTCGAACATGTGTTCGACGAAGGTAGTTCCCGGCCCGGACGGGGCGCACGCCGGCTTGCAGCGCCGGCCGGGCCGGCCGCGGTCAGGGGAGGCGGACGCGCTGCCCGGAGGCGAGGCTGTTGGCCAGGAGCCGGGGGTTGAGGCGCTCGACGTCGCCGAGGGCCAGCCCCTCGCGGGCGGCGATCGAGGAGAGGGTCTGTCCGGGGCGGACGATCCAGTAACGGGGGTGGGCGGCCACCCGATCGGCGATGGAGGCCGGCGCCGGCGGGGATCCGCCGAGCGAGGTGGCGACGATGATGACCACGGCGACGATCATGGCGATCAGCCCGCCGAAGGCGGCCAGGCGGGCGCGGAGGCTGGCGCGATGGACGGCGGGGGGCGGCTGGGCACGCGCGGCCGCGGCCGCGGCCGCGGCCCGGGCCGTCGGTGGCCGGCCGGCCGAGTCCGACCCCGAACGCTCGGGGGGGCGCGGGGCCACGGGCTCGATGGGGGGAGGGCTCACGGGCTGACTGGACACGGCGGCGCAGGCGAGCCTACCCCGAACCGGCCGTCCTCTAGCGTCGAGTCGGATCGGGCAGGCGGCGGGCGTGGCGCTGCATGCCGGCCCAGGGACAGGCGTCGAGGCGCTCGCTGATGGTGGCGATGGTGAAGCCGTCGGGGGCGAGGCCCGGGTCGGAGAGCTCGTCCCAGCGGAGCGGGGTGGCCACGGGCGCCGTGGGGCGGGCCCTGACCCCGTAGGCGGCGATGGCGTGCTGGGCGTAGGCGTTGCGGTTGACGTCGACGTAGATCCGCGATCCCCGTTCGGCGGTGTGCCACTCGAGGGTGAGCTGGTCGGGGTTCTCGGCGACCATGGCCTCGGCCAGGGCCCGGGCCAGACGGTGGACGTCGGTGAAGGAGGGGCCGCGACGAAGGGGGGCGACCACGTGGATGCCGCGGGAGCCGCTGGTCATGGCGAAGGGGCAGAGACCGAGGTCGCGCAGACGGTCGCCGGCGGCGCGGGCGGCGGCGCGCACCTCGGCGAAGCGCTGGTGGGAGGGGTCGAGGTCGATGATGAGCCGGTCGGGCCGGTCGGGCTGGTCGGCGCGGGAGGAAAAGACGTGGGGCTCGATGACGTTCTGGGCGGCGAGGTAGACGAGGGTGGCGGCCTCGCGGACCACCACCTGGGTGACGACCCCGCCACGCTTGGGGACCTCGACGCGGGGGATCCAGTCGGGGAAGTGAGCGGGGGCGGACTTGAGGAAGAACCCGGGCCGGGTCACCCCGGCGGGGTAGGCGCGCATGGCCAGGGGTCGATCGCGCACGTGGGCGAGCATCACCGGGGCGACCCGCTGGTAGTGGTGGGCGAGGTCGAGCTTGGTCAGGCCGACCTCGGGGAAGAGGACCTTCTCGGGGTGGGTGACGTCGACGGCACGGCGGCCGACGCGGATGGTCTCGGTCATCGCTCGCGCACCACCTCGGCGGCGGGCTTGTCCTCGCGCAGGCCGAGGAAGCGGGGATGGCGGAGCATGCCGCCGGCGGTCCATTCGGTGAAGGCGACGGCGGCGACGAGATCGGGGCGCACCCACGTGATCCCCGGGGTCCTGGGGAGCCGCTCCGGGTCGGCGAAGGGTGGGCTGGACACCCGCCGCGCCGCCAGGCGCTCGGCCAGGTCGGCGAGGGTGGCCCGGTCGAAGCCGGTCCCGACCTTGCCGGCGTAACGCAGCCGGCCGTCGTCGTGGTGGCCGAGGAGGAGGGCCCCGAGATGCCGGCGCGTTCCCTGGGGGGCGGTGAAGCCGCCGATCACCAGCTCCTGGCCCTGCTCGCACTTGAGCTTGAGCCAGTCCCGGGAGCGGGCGGAGGCATAGGGGCTGTCGGCGCGCTTGGCGATCAGCCCCTCCCAGCCCTGGGCGCAGGCCTCGCGGTAGAAGGCCTCGCCGTCGGTGGTTCGGTGCTCGGTGTAGCGCAGGGGATCGGCGAAGTCGATGGCCTGGCGCAGGAGGTCCTTGCGGGTGAGCAGGGGCAGGGCCCGGAGGTCTTGGCCGTCGAGCCAGAGGAGGTCGAAGGCGTAGAGGTAGACGGCGGTGAAGCGCCGGCCGCGGGCGGCCAGCCGGGCGAAGCTGGTGCGCGCGCCGTCGAAGGCGACGACCTCCCCGTCGAGGACGTAGTGCCGGGCGGCCTGGGCGGCGAGGGCGGGCGGGAGCTCGGGGTAGCGGTCATCGAGGGAGAGGTCGTTGCGTGAGCGCAGGCGCACGGCGTCGTCGTCGCGCACGGCGACGCAGCGCACGCCGTCGAGCTTGCGCTCGAAGATCCACTGGGGATCGCTGAAGCGGCGGTCGGTCAGGGTGGCCTTCATCGCCGCCGCGCCCGAGGGCGGCGGGCCTCGGCGCAGAAGGCGGCGCTCCTCGGGGTCGAGCCGATCGAGCGGCGAGCTCACCGGGGCCGGGTCTCGCGGGCGCCCATGGCGCCCCGGATACCCGCCACCGGCGCCGCCAATCCCCCAGCGTCGTTTTCACCCCCCCGCCGGTGGGTAGGCGGCCGAGAATGATTCCCATCCCGGCCGAGCGCCCCCCCGAGCAGGAGCGCCCCTGCGACCCCGAGCGGCCGTCAGACCCCGAGCGGCCCCCCGACCGCCTGACCCGGACGCCGCTGCTGGCCGGGGCGCTGGCCTTCGCCGCCGCCGCCCATCACGGGCCGCGGCGGGAAGGCGACACCGACATCGAGCATCCGATCGCCGTGGCGCGCCTGCTCGACGACGCCGGCTTCGGAGAGGAGGTGGTGGCGGCGGCGCTGCTCCACGACGTCGTCGAGGACACCCGGACCGCCATCGCCGAGATCCGGGCCCGGTTCGGAGAGCCGGTGGCGGGGCTGGTGGCGACGATGACCGAGGACGCGGCCATCGCCACCTACCACGAGCGCAAGGCCGAGCACCGGCGGCGGATCCGCGACGACGGTCGGGGGGCGGCGGCGATCTACGCGGCCGACAAGCTGGCCACGGCGAGGAAGCTGGCCGGTGAGGACCGCCGGGTCCCGGTCGCCCGCCTGGCCCACTTCCGGCGCACCCTGGACGAGCTCAGCCGGGCCAAGCCGGAGCTCGAGTTTCTCGAGGAGCTGCGGGCGGAGCTTGATCGGCTGGAGCCCCGCAGGTAGGCTGGCGCCCGTGCGGGGGATCCTTCCCATCATCTACGTGATCATCGGGGCCGTGGTGGCCAATCAGCACCACTACTTCGCCCACCTGCAGACGGTCTCCCAGGTGGTCTCAGCTGTCCTGGCCATCGTCCTCTGGCCGCTGATCCTCCTCAACGTGAACCTGCACGTCTCGATCAAGTAGCCGGCATCCGCTCAGGGGTGCCGGGTCCCCTCCCGGAGCATGACCAGGGCCTTCTCGACGCGCCGCCGGCGGGTCTCCTCGCGCTTGGCCTCGGCGATCCAGCGGGCGTACTCCCGGCGGTGGGTGGGGGCCAGGGCGTCGAACGCGGCGCGGGCCTCGGCGTCGCCGGCCAGGGCGCGGGCCAGCGGCTCGGGGACCTCGACCTCACGCGGCGCGTCGTCGAGCTCGAGCACCACTTCGACGGTATCGCCGACGTCGACCCCGGCGGCGGCGCGGATCTCCCGGGTCAGTCCGAGGTATGCCCGGTCGGCGTAGACGGCGATGCGTGAGCGCAGCGGCACCCCGTTGACCGTGCCGCGGACCGGGGCTCGGGCCTGACCGAAGGCGACGCGGGGGTCGAAGGGGACCTCGACCCAGCGCCCGCCGCCCCGGCCGCTGTCCTCGAGGGTGGCGGTGAAGCGCTCGGTTCCCATCTCAGGCGGTGCGGGCGTTGCGGCAGAGCCACCAGTCGACGTAGTAGCCGCCGAAGGGCACCACCGCGCCGATGAGGATGAGCAGGGTGGTGCGAGGGGTCCAGCGCTGTTCGGAGCGGAGGGAGAGGGTGATGAAGACGTAGGCGAGGAAGAGGACGCCGTGGATGGGGCCGATGATGGACACCGCGGTCTTCCCGCCCGAGGTCTTGGGCCCGAGCTTGAAGTAGGTGGCCACCAGTAGGGCGAGCCAGCTCGTGGCCTCGGCCAGCGCGACGTAGCGCAGGTTCCTGATCGAACTCAAGGGGGTGCTCCGTTCTCGTGCCGCGGGCCCGCCCCGGCCGCCGGTGAGAGGCGGAGCGCCGGGAGCGGGAGGAGGCCGGGACTCTAGTCCGCGCGCCCCGATCCGAACGCTACCCTGGGCGCATGGGCTCACCGACGAGCGCTGCCGAGCCGGCACCCGAGGCGGTCGACGAGGAGATCGCCCGGCGCCTCGGCGCCCAGCGGATGCGCGGCGACTTCGCCGCCGTCCACGCGGTGCCCGCCTCGCCGGGGGACGTGCCCGACCAGGCCGGGGCCCGCCTGGTGGTGCTCGGGCCCGCCCATCCCCACCGCTCCACGGCGGGATCTCTCGAGCCGGAGCCGGGGGCGCCGGGGGCGTCGGGATCGCCGGCGCTCGAGCGGGCCGGCGCCGTGCTCGATGACGCGGGGGGGACGCCCCGGGTCTACCGCAACATGCTCGTGTTCCTCGCCGCCGACGCCGACCGGCTCGAGGACCTGCGGGCCGCCGTCGGCCGGTGGCTGGCCGCGCGGGCGTTCGCCGATGGGCCGCCGCCGCCCGAGGGGGCGGCGGCCGACGAGGCGCGGGCGGCGGCCCACTCCCTCGGCGAGACGGTGGGACGGCTGGTGGGAGAGACCTGGCAGTGGCTGCTGGCGCCGTCGCCGGAGGGGTGGAGCACGGTCCGGGCCGGGGGCGGCGAGGAGCTCGCCATGCGGGCCGGGCGCCGGCTGCGGGCCGAGGAGAGCCTTTTCGTGGAGTACCCGCCGGCCCGGCTGCGTGCCGATCTCGATCGGCACGGGCTGTGGGGGGCGGACGGCGATCACGTCACCCTGGCCGCGGTGTGGGACCGCTACGCCCGCTCTCTCGAGCTGCCCCGGCTGCGCAGCTCGGCGGTGCTGGCGGCGGCCGTGGTGGCCGGGGTGGGCTCGCCGGACTGGGCGCGCGAGACCTTCGCCTACGCCTCGGCGTGGGACGCCGAGCGCGGCCGCTTCGAGGGACTGGTCGCCGGAGGGCCGGGAAACCTCGTGCTCCAGGGCTCGGGGCTCCTCGTCCGGTCCGAGGCGGCCGCCGCCCAGCTCGAGGCGCGGGCCGCCGAGGGGTGATGGCGGATCGGCCGGCGGCGGCGTCGGATGCGTCGGCTAGTATCGCGCCCATGCTCCGCCGCCCCCGTCCCGCGCGCGCCGCGGGGATCGTTCTCGCCGCCGGGCTGGGGCTCGCCGCCTGCGGCGGCTCCTCGTCCTCGGACAACGGGGTGGCCAAGAAGGCGCCGACCGCGGTGGTGGCGGCCGCCAAGCAGGCCGCCGACACCGCGACCTCGGTCCACCTGAGCGGATCGATCGCCGCGGCGGGAGCGCCGACCACCTTCGATCTGCGGCTGGTCAAGGGCAGGGGCGGGACGGGAACCCTGTCGGTGAACGGGTCGAGCTTCGACCTGATCCGGGTGGGCTCGACGATCTACGTCAAGGGGAGCGCCGCCTTCTACCGCCAGTTCAGTCCGGCCGCGGCTCAGCTGCTCCAGGGGAAGTGGCTCAAGGGGCAGGCGGGCAGCGGCAGCTTCGCCAAGATCGGACCGTTCACCGATCTCACCAGCTTCGTCGACCAGGCCCTGACTCCGCAGAGCACCACCCTGACCAAGGGCGCCACCACCACCGTCGCCGGCCAGAAGGCGATCCAGATCACCGACGGTCCCAACGGGACGCTGAGCGTGGCCACCACCGGCAGGCCCTATCCGCTGCAGATCGCCAAGACCGGGGCCTCGGGGGGGACCATCACCTTCGCCGGGTGGAACGCTTCCGTCCCCCTGACGGCGCCGGCCGACTCGGTCGACATCGCCACCCTGCAGGCCGGGAAGTAGCTAACCGGCTCCGGTGAGGAGCGACCCGTCGGCGATTCGCAGGGGGGCCGGCCCGGCGTTGTCGATCTCCACGCTGCCGCGGACGGTGACCTCGGCGCCGAAGGTGACCTCGCCGCGGACGACGAGCCGCTCGCACTCGGCCAGCGAGGGCGCCCCGGAGGGAAAGCGGGCCTCGAAGTGGTCGAGGAGCTTGTAGTGGTCGGGGTCGAGCTCGACGTAGGGCGGGTCGGCCAGGCGGCGGCGGGAGGAGATCTGGAGCCGGGCGTCGTCGTCGAGGGTGAAGCAGTCCGAGCGGAGGGTGAGGAGGTCGTCGGTGGTCTTGACCGGGACGAAGCGCCCGCGGGGCGAGCGCAGGGCGCCGGCCCGCTCGAAGAGGGCGATGGCCGACCCGACGGCGCTCTCCAGCTGGTAGACCGCCGGCGAGGACGGGTCGGTCGGATCGACGGTCTTCTCGTTGCGGATCAGGGGGAGGGAGAGGACGCCGTCGCCGGCGGCGAGCAGGTCGGCGAGGGCGGGCAGCCGCAGCCAGATGTTGTTGGCGTGGAAGTAGCGGTGGCGGGTGATGTCCTGCATGGCCGCCTGGTCCTCGGCCGCGGTCTGGGCGGTCTCCCGCAGGAGGAGGCGCCGGTCGCGGCGTGAGCGGGCGAGGTGGCCGCCCTTGCGGTCGGCGGGTGTGCGGTCGCACTGCTCGGAGACGAAGTCGAGCTGCTCGGCCTCCATCCAGGCGAGCACGCGGGGGTCGGCCACGGCGCCGAGGTTGTCGGTGTTGGAGATGAAGGCGTACTCGTAGCCGCGGTCGAGCATCTGCTCGAGGAGACCGGAGGCGAGCAGGGAGACGAAGAGATCCCCGTGGCCGGCCGGGCACCACTCGAGCGCCGGGTCTGCTGGCCAGCTCACCGGGCGCAGGTCGTCGGCCCGGAGCTTGGGCTCGAGGCCCTGGAGGAAGTCGAGGGGGAGGTCGGCGGGGAGGTCGGGGTAGCCGTCGAGGACGGCGAGGGAGTCCTCGCGGGTGCGGGCCGAGTTCATCAGGACGAGGGGGAGGCGGGCGCGGTGGCGGCGGCGGGCGGCGAGGACCTGGCGGGCGACGATGTCGAGGAAGCTGAGTCCGTCCTTGACCACGACGATGCCCTTGGCCCGGGAGAGGCCCATGCTCGTCCCGAGGCCGCCGTTGATCTTGATCACCGCCAGGCGGTCGAGCGCCGGGGCGCGGGAGGCCTGGTCGACGGGAAGGTCTTCGAGGGAGGTGGGCTCCTCGAGCGGGTCGATCTCGCTCTCGCGGATGGCCCCGTCGTCCCCGGCGGCGAGCTGGCGGTAGCGGTGGCGAAAGCCGGCGACGGCGGCGTCGGGCTCGCCGGCCCGGCGCATCTTCTCCTCGGCTTCGTCGAGGCCGCTCGAGCTCACGCCGCCAACCTACCCTGGCCGCGGTGTCCGACGGGGCGCGGGTGGCGGACCGGGCCGGGCGAGGGGCTGTCAGGATGGAGGCGTGGATGGCGAGAACCTTCCCCGGTACGGCCTGCGCCGGCTTCTGGCCGTGCTCGGCGTCCTCGTCGTCGTCGGCCTCGTCGCCGGGGCCGTCGGCCTCCTAGGCACCGGGGGCGGGGGCGGGGGCAGGGTCTCGAGCCCGACCGGCGGGTCGGGAGCCGGGACGAGCGCCGCCTCCCCGGGGACGAGGGCGCCTTCGCTGAGCGGCATCCCCGTCGGGCGGTGGGTGGCGCGGGCACCGGCGCGGCTGGCGCGCAGCGAGGTCTCGGCGGCGGTGGTCGGCGGCGCCGCCTACGTGGTCGGCGGGTTCGGGAGCGATCTGCGGAGTACCGCCGCGGTCGAGCGGTTGGACCTGGGCAGTGGACGCTGGAGCACGAGCACCCCCCTGCCCAGGCCGCTGAACCACATGAGCGCCGTCGGCTACGGTGGCGCCCTCTACGTGGTGGGGGGCTACTCCCAGCTGAGCGACACCAGCGCCGGGGCGGTCCGAGACTTCTGGCGCTTCGATCCGGTGGGGCGCCGCTGGAGCGCGATGCCCCCGGCCCCGCTGGCGCGAGCGGCGGCCGGGGCGGCGATCCTCGGCCATCGCCTGTACGTGGCGGGCGGGCGCAGCGACACCCAGACCACCATCGCCAGCCTGGCCATCTTCGACTTCGACACCGGCCGCTGGTCGCTGGGCCCGTCGCTGCACCACGCCCGCGAGCACGTGGCCGCGGTGGCCGCCGGCGGGGCGATCTGGCTGCTCGGAGGCCGGGCGCTGGGCCAGGGCAACTTCGCCGACGTCGAGCGCCTCACGCCCGGGGCGCGGGCCTGGGAGAGGCGGGCGCCGATGCCGCTGGCCCGCAGCAGCTTCCAGGCGGTGGCCGCCGGGGGGAAGGTCGTGGTGGTGGGCGGAGAGGACGCCGGGTCGACGTTCGGCGAGGTCGACGCGATGGCCCCGGCGAGCGAGCGGTGGACCCGGCTGGCCGACCTCCCCCGGCCCCGTCATGGGTTGGGCCTGGTCGCCGACGGGCCGCTGGTCTACGCCATCGAGGGGGGGCCCCAGGCCGGCCTGACCACCTCGCGGGCGGTGGACCGCCTGCGGGTGGGATCGACCGGTTGAGCCCCGACGGGGACGGGAACGCCTGAGATCGAGCGGGCGGACGAGGAGACGGTGACCGAGCAGGCGACGCGGCGCGGACGCCGCAGATGGAGACGGGCATGGCCGATCGACTGGAGGGGACGGTGGCGCTGGTGACCGGCGCCAGCAGCGGTATCGGCGCGGCGAGCGCCCGCGAGCTGGCCGGCCGGGGGGCGGCGGTGGGGTTGGCCGCCCGGCGCCGGGACCGGCTCGAGGAGCTGGCCGAGGAGATCGTCTCCGGCGGGGGGCGGGCGGTGGCGGTGGAGACCGATGTCACCGACCGGGCCCAGGCCGAGGCGGCGGTCGAGGCGGTGGTGGCCGAGTTCGGCCGCCTGGACATGGTGGTCAACAACGCCGGGGTGATGCTCCTCGGGCCGGTCGAAGATGCGCCGATCGAGGAGTGGGAGCGGATGGTCGCCCTCAACCTGATGGGGCTGCTCTACGTCAGCCACGCCGCCCTGCCCCACCTGCTGCGAGCCGCCGAGGACGAGCCGAGGCGGGTGGCCGACCTGGTCAACATCAGCTCGGTGGCCGGCCGGGTGGCCCGGCGGGGGTCGGGGGTCTACAACCTGACCAAGCACGGGGTGGGCGCGTTCAGCGAGTCGCTGCGCCAGGAGGTGACCGGGCGCCACGTCCGGGTCTCGGTGATCGAGCCGGGGGCGGTCGCCACCGAGCTGCCCGACCACCTGCGGGCGGAGGTCCGCGAGCAGATGATGGGGCGCTTCGCCGGGGTGGAGACGATGGAGGCGGGCGACATCGCCGACGCCGTGGCCTACATCGTCACCCGGCCGCGCCGGGTGGCGGTCAACGAGGTGCTGATCCGTCCGACCGAGCAGGAGGGCTAGCGTCAGCGGGTGTCACGAACCGGCTCGCCGTCTCGTCTCTAGGGTCAAGGGGGCGGTGGGCCCCCACCGCAGCCGCCGGGCGCTCCCCCGCGGGGGAGCCGTCCGGCGGCGGGCGGACCGTGAGGAGAGGAGCCCAACATGAAGGTCTTGATCGCCGGCGCCGGCGGCGCCCTCGGGCGCCAGCTCGTTCCCCGGCTCGTCGCCCGGGGCCACGAGGTGGTCGGCCTGACCCGGAGGGAGGCCAAGCGGGAGGCCCTGCACGAGCTGGGGGCGACGCCGGCGGTGGCCGACGCGCTCGACCTTCGGGCGGTGGAGGAGGTGGTGGGGGAGGCCGGGCCGGATGTCATCGTCCACGAGCTGACCGCGCTCTCGGGGTCGTTCGACCTGCGCCGCTTCGACCGGACCTTCGCGGCGACCAACCGGCTGCGCATCGAGGGCACCGACAACCTCCTGGCCGCCGGCCGGGCGGTCGGGGTGCGGCGGTTCGTGGCCCAGAGCTATGCCGGCTGGCCGTTCGCCCGGCGGGGCGGGCCGGTGAAGACCGAGGAGGACCCGCTCGACCCGTCCCCGGCGGGGCCGATGCTGGCCACCCTGGCCGCCATCCGCCACCTCGAGGAGGCGGTCATTGGGGCGGAGTGGACGGAGGGCGTGGTGCTTCGCTACGGCGGCTTCTACGGACCGGGGACGGGAATGGCCGCCGACGGGGATCAGGCCCGCCTGATTCGCCGGCGACGGTTCCCGGTGGTGGGCGACGGGGCCGGGGTGTGGTCGTTCGTCCATGTCGCCGATGCCGCTCAGGCCACGGTGGCCGCGGTCGAGCGGGGGCGGCGGGGCATCTACAACGTGGTCGACGACGAGCCGGCGGCGGTGGCCGACTGGCTGCCGGCGGCGGCCGCCGCCCTGGGGGCCAAGCCGCCCAGGCGCGTGCCCCTGCGGGTGGGCCGGCTGCTGGCCGGCGAGGCGGCGGCGATCATGATGACCGAGGTGCGGGGAGCGTCGAACGCCAAGGCCAGGCGCGAGCTCGGCTGGGTGCCGGATCACCCGAGCTGGCGGGAGGGGTTCGCCGAGGTGGCGGCGTGAACGACTCGCGGGAGGAGCTGCTCGGAGAGCTGCGCCCGGGGGCCTTCGCCGTCGCCTACCGGATGCTGGGGAGCGTGGCCGAGGCGGAGGACGTGGTCCAGGAGACGCTGCTGCGCGTCCACGCCACCCTCGAGCGGGGCGAGTCGATCGAGTCGCCCCGGGCCTACGCGGCCACCGTGGCCACCCGCCTGGCCATCGACCGGCTGCGCTCGGCCCAGGCGCGCCGGGAGACCTACGTGGGGGAGTGGCTCCCGGCACCGCTGATCACCGACCCGACCGGGGGTCCGGCGGGAGCGGCCGAGCTGGCGGACTCGCTGTCGCTGGCCTTCCTCGTCCTGCTCGAGAGCCTCTCGCCCGAGCAGCGGGCGGTCCTCCTCCTCCACGACGTCTTCGACTACGGCTACCGGGAGATCGGCGAGGTGATCGGTAAGAGCGAGGCCAACGCCCGCCAGCTGGGGGTGCGGGCACGGCGCCAGGTGGAGGGGCGCCGGCCGCGCTTCGAGGCCTCCAGGGAGCGGCGCGAGGAGCTGGCCCGCCGCTTCTTCGCCGCCGCGCGGGACGGCGACCTCGAGGGACTGGAGGGCCTGCTGGCCGACGACGTGGCCCTGCACGGGGACGGCGGCGGCAAGGTGCCGGCGCTGGCTCGCTCGCTGCACGGGCGCCGGCGGGTGGCCCGGACGCTGGTGGCCTGGGCGCGGGTGGGGGCGCGGACGCCGGGAGCCGGGTTCCGTGCCGTTGAGATCAACGGCCAGCCGGGGGCGGTGGTGCTCGACGGTGAGGGCCGGCTGATCGGCGTGATGGCGTTGGAGATCGCGCACGGCGCGGTCCAGGCGATCAGATCGATCGTCAACCCGGACAAGCTCCGCCACCTGGGCCGCCTCGGGGACCTGGGCGCGGTGCTCGAGGGGCGGGGCGGGGCCGGCTAACATCCTCGTTATGTGCCGGAGCATCCGCACCCTCCACAACTTCGAGCCGCCGGCCACCGACGAGGAGATCCGGGCGGCGGCCCTGCAGTACGTGCGCAAGATCAGCGGGGTGCGCCAGCCTTCGCGGAAAAACGCGGCGGCGTTCGAGCAGGCGGTGGAGGCGGTGTTCGCGGCGTCGACTGAGCTCCTCGGGGAGCTGACGACGACGGCGCCGCCCAAGGATCGGGCGGTCGAGGCGGCGCGGGCCGCCGCCCGGGGCGAGCGCCGGCGGGCCGCCTAGGCTCAGGGCGTCCCCGGGGTGGTCGTCCCGGTGGTGGTCGGGGCGGTCGGGGTCGAGGTAGCCGGTGCCGTGGACGTGGTGTCGGTGGGCGTGGTCTGGGTGGTGTCGGTGGGCGGTGTCGCCTGCTGGGGAGCGGTGTCGGTGGTCGACGGGGTGGTCGGGGTAGTCGTCGTCGGGGGCGCGGCCGTGGTGGTCTGGGTGGTGGTGGTGGGGTTCGTCGGGGTGGTGTCGGTCTTGGTCTGGGGAGCGGGGGCGCTCGGGCCGGAGAACAGGGTGGTGGAGCCGCTGGCCCCGGAGATCGAGTGACCGACGAGGAGCTCGGGCACGGTGTACACGCCGACGACGATGGCGAAGGCGAGCAGGCCGGTGAGGAGCACCAGGCGCCAGCGCGGGCGCCAGCCGGCGGGCCGGGGCTCTCCGTAGTTGACCGGCGCCCAGTCGTCGGGGGCCGGCGGCGGGGCCGGACGGGCCGCAGGGGGCTCGGCCTGGGCGGCCCGCCCGGGGGCGCCCGGGATCGGCCGGGCGGGGGTGACCCGCTGGGCGGTGGCCGAGACGTGCTCGACCGGGCGGCGCAGGAACTCGGAGGCGAGGGCGACGAGGACGGGGGTCAGGGCGGCGCTGAGCACGGTGCCGGCGCCCCAGAGGTGGGAGACGGTGAACGAGGCCACGGCCGAGGCGCCGGCGGCGACCAGGAGGGTCTGGAGCGAGATGCCGCCGCGGCGTTCGTCGCGGGCGCTGGCGATGGCCTCGTGGAGCGGCTCGCGGCCGACTTCGGCGAGCGGCTCCTCGGGGTCACGGTCGGAGTGGTTCGGAGAGCTGGGCGTCACCTCAGCCTAGAGTAGCCCCGGTCGGCCTGGCGCCAAGCCCCGAGCGTCCGCGACGAGCACGCCGCCTGGAAGGGGGCGGGCGACCCGCTCAGCGACGGTGGTCCTCGGCGCCGAGGGCGACGGTGGCGGCGGCGGTGGCCAGGTGGTAGAGGATCAGCAACTGGACGAGGGCGAGGGACTCCGAGCGGTGGTCGGCGCCGTCGATGGTGACCTCCCCGAGGTGGGCCGAGCGGAGGTGGCTGGCGAAGTGCATGCGGTCCCAGATCACCTCCTCGATGACGACGGCGCGCTCGCGGTCGAGGGTGCCGGGGATGCAGAGCAGGCGCTCGTCGTCGCGGGGCTCGGTCAGCCTGATGCCGGTGTCGGCGTCGGCCACGAAGGGCGCGAGGTCGGGGTGGGGCAGCCCGTCGCGGAGGACGAGCTCGGCGTCGAGGTGGTCGGAGTCGCCGCCGCCGGGGGGGATCGAGCGGCGGACGACGAGGTCGGCATGGCGGGCCTGGGGGCGGATGAAGGAGGCGGAATCGGGCTCGCGACGGTCGAGGTCGGCCAGGACCTGCTCGGTGGTGTATCCCCGGCGGGAGGTGTCGCGCGCGACCTTCCAGGAGCGGCGGAGGTCTTCGGGGGGATCGAGGTAGACGCGGACGTCGTAGGCGTCGCGGAGGTCCTCGGTGTGGTAGCCGAGCAGTCCCTCGATGATGAGGAAGCGGGCGGGACGGATGTAGACGGGCGGTCCGAAGGTGCCCTCGGAGTGCTGATAGACCGGCTTGAGGATCGGCTCGCCCCGGCGCAGGAGGCGGAGATGCTGGGCCATGATGTCCATGTAGTTGCACTCGGGATCGAGGGGGGTGATCCCGATCTCGGCGCGCTGGCGGCGGTCGTAGCGGTGGT
Source organism: Solirubrobacteraceae bacterium (assembly GCA_034664565.1). Classification (GTDB taxonomy): domain Bacteria; phylum Actinomycetota; class Thermoleophilia; order Solirubrobacterales; family Solirubrobacteraceae; genus Palsa-513. The sequence continues at coordinate 29,137 of JAXDHJ010000056.1, read as the reverse complement.
AGTCGTCGGTGCAGACGTGGGTCACCGCGTCGGCGCCGAGGGCCTGGACCAGGCCGCGGCTGAGGGTGGTCTTGCCCGAGGCGGAATCGCCGACGATGCCGAGGAGGATGGGGCGGGTCACGGGCCGCCGTTCGTGGTCGCCGGCGGGCGGTGGGCGGCGGACGGCGGGGCGGGCGCGCAGGGGCCGGCCACCGAGTGGGCCGGGCCGGGGGAGGAGGCGGGGGGCGCGGTTCTGGACACGAAGGCAGGGCAGACTAGCGCGACCGGGGCGGCCGTCTCAACCCGGCGGGGCCGGGGCGGGGCGGCCGGCGGGTGCGGCCTGTCGGGCCGATGCCCTAACCTCAGCGTGTGCTCACCAACCTGCAGATCGTCCCGGGTACGGCGTCGAGCGAGGCGAGCGCGGTGTTCGACGTCTCGGCCGACCAGCTGTCGGCCGCGAGCTTCGCGGTCAGCTATCACCTGCGGTGGCGCTTCGGCGGCGAGGTGCTCGACGTCGGGGAGACCCTGACCATGCGAACCCTGGTCGCCGTCGGCGATCAGCTGGCCACCCTGGCGGAGGCCGAGGCCCACGGTACTCTGTTCCTGGCCGCGGCGGGCGGAGCGCTCCTGCACGAGGCGGTGTCGACCTACGTGACCATGCGTGACCTCGAGAGCCACCAGTCGGTGCAGGAGCGGGCCCGGCTGGCCATCCTCGGCGACCTCCTGGTGGACCTGCGCGACCTGTGCGTGTCGCTCGGGGAGGCCAGCGGCTCCGATCAGCCGCTCTGCCCGGCCTAGGCCGGGGCCGACGCGCTAGGAGGGGCTCAGGCCCTGTGGGGCGCGTAGAGCTCGGCGGTGGCGAGGACCCGCCCGCCGGCGAGGGCGCCGGCGGCCACGAGCACGGCGCCGCTGCCGAGCAGGGTGGCGGTCTGGTGCAGACGGGGTCCGTGCATCGAGGCGGCCCGCGACCAGGCGTTGCGCTTGGGGTCGTAGAGCTCGGCCGAGCGGAGGGCGCCGGAGTCGTTGAGCCCGGCGACGACGAGGACGCGGCCGTCGCGCAGGCGGACGGCGCTGGCGAATCCCCGCTTGATCGGCATCGAGCGGGCGACCTTCCAGTGGTTGGCGACGGGATCGTAGATCTCGCTCGAGGCGGTGAAGCCGGGGGAGCGGTCGCCGCCGCCGGCGACGAGGACGCGGCCGTCGCGCAGGAGGGTGGCGGTGTGGTTGGTGCGGGCGACGTGCATGGAGGCGAGCCGTCGCCAGGTGTTGGCGGCCGGGTCGTAGACCTCGGCCTGCTTGCGGAACACGCCGTCGAAGTCCTGACCGCCGGTGACGAAGACCCTGCCGTCGGTGAGGAGGGTCGCGGTGTGGAGGTAGCGGCCGGTCTTCATCGAGGCGGCCGGCGACCAGTGGCCGGTGGTGGGGTCGTAGAGCTCGGCGGTGTGGAGGGCCTTGGAGCCTTCGGCCAGACCGCCGGCGACGAGGACCATCCCGTTGGCGAGCAGGGTGGCGGTCTGGTTGGCCCGGGGCGAGGCCATCGAGTCGGTCGGGGTCCAGGTGTCGGACTTGGGGTCGTAGAGCTCGGCCTCCTTGAGGAAGCCGCCCTCGACGTTGGCCCCGCCGGTCACCAGGACCCGTCCGTCGGGGAGGAGGGTGGCGGTGTGGCCGAAGCGCCCGACCTTCATCGGCGATCCCGCCTCCCAGCGGCGGGTCACCGGATTGAAGAGCTCGGTGGTGGGGGTGAAGCCGGAGCTGAAGTCGAAGCCCCCGGTGACGAGGACGCGGCCGTCGGGCAGGAGGGTGGCGGTGTGGACCTCGCGACCGCTGCGCAGCCGGTGCACCGAGCGCCAATGCCCGCCGCCGCCAGCGGCGAGGGCGGGGGCGACCGGGGCGAGGAGGAGGGCCAGGAGGCAGCCGACGGTCGCGGTGAGGCGCGGCAGGCGAAGGTGTGGTCGGACGGGGCCAGGCACTGGACGCGCAGTCTAAGCGTCCGCCCGGAAGGCGGGCGCCGCTACGTGGACGCCTGGGCGGTGGCTATCATGCCGACGGCGTCCGCCCGTGAGCCCCGAGCCTGTCTGCCCATCTTCCCGAGCACCGCGCGCCGAGAGCGCGCGCCGCTCGCCTGCCCGCCGATGAAGGACGCCCTGCGCAACGGCTTCGTGCTGTCGGTGATCGGTGCCGTGCTCATCGGGAGCGTGCTCGGCTGGCTGATCTTCGCCGACCACGGGTCGAGCTCGAACTCGCCACCGCCGGGCAAGGCGCTTCAGATCTCCCTGCGCCGAGGCATCTATCCGCCCCTCGGCTTGGCGCTCGAGCAGCCGACCTCGTGGCTGACCTCGAGCCAGGCCGGCGTGCTCACCATCTCGAGCCCGGACGCCGGTCAGACCTCGGTGGCGATCACCGATCCGGCGCCGGCCGGCAGCGACGGCAGGCTGCGCCCGGAGATCAACAGCCAGCTGGTGAAGACCTTCGCGCCGGCCAAGGTGATAGCCAAGCGTCATGGTCCGATCGGCAAGACCCCGGCGATCACCACGGCGATTCTCGGGACGAGCCGGGCCCACCGCAAGGTTCTCATCCTCTCGACCGCCCTCTCCAGCAAGTACCGGACCTACAGCATCCAGGTCTTCTTCAAGGCGACGCCGCCGACCAAGCAGAGCCTGCTCGAGGTGCGCAACATGCTCGCCTCGATCAGCTTCTTCGCCCCCAACACCGGCTGACCCGGGCAGCGGCCCGGCCGCTCGCTGCCGGCGTCCCGCCGCGCCGGCCCTGACCGGCTGACCGGGCGCAGGACGCCGGCCTGGCCGCCGTGCGGCGCTCCGCCGCTCCCGGCCCGGTAACCCGGGGCCGGACGCAGGCTGTGGCCTGAGGACGGCGGCGCAGGGCGGACGGTCCTCGGGCGCCGACGCGCAGCCGGTGGCCAGGACCGGGGGGAGGCCGGCGCCGGGGTCGCGGGCCCGGCCCGGCGAGCGCCGGTCGGATGCCTCCCCCGGTCCTGGCGCTGGGCGGGATAGGAGCCGGGCACCGCGTGAGTCGCCGAGCGCCGCCGGGCCGCGGGTGGCGTGGCCCGGGCCTGCGCCCGAGCGCCGGGCGGCCTGGTGCTCGGACGGCGGCCGGCGGCCGCCGCTGGGGAAACGCGGAACGGCCCCCGCAGGGGCCGTTCCGGTGCTGCCCAGTGCTGTCGCGAGGCTCAGTCGACGAGGCCGCTGAAGCGCCGCATGGCGAGGCCGGTGCCGAGGAGGAGCACTCCGAGGAGCCCGATCGGCAGGGGATCCAGGCCGGTGAACGGAAGCGTGCTGCGGGTCTGGGTGGCCGCTCCGCCGCCGCCGCCGCCGCCGCCGTTGCCCGGGCACTTCGAGGCCGGGGTGTTCTCGACCCCTTCCTTGCAGTCCCGCGCGGTATCGGTCGGGCCGCCCTCCGGGATGCTCGGACCGTTCGGCCCGCTACCGGAGACGCAGTCGTTGTCCCCGTTCTTGTTGCAGACGTGCTTCTGCGGGGCCATGCACGGGGTTCCGGTCTGACCCTTGGGGCACGGCGGGGTGACCGGCGTGCAGTTCGGCGGGGTGCCGGTCGTCCCGGCCGGGCAGGTGGCAGCCGTACCGGCCGTGGCCGTCGACTCGGCGGCCGCGGTGGTCAGCTTGACCAGCGCCGAGCCGCCGCCGAGAGCGAGCACGAAGGCGTTGAGGGCCTCACGCACGCCGTACGGCGAGGTCGCCTGCTTGCCACCGTCGGTCGAGTTGGTGGCAACTCCCGGGTTCTGGTCGGCGGCGTTGCAGACCAGGTCGAGCACGAGCGGGAGGCCGGCCTTGGTGTTGGCCGTGCCGCCGGCCGAGCCGTCCGGGTTGGCGTTGCCGCCGGTGGCGCACGCGTTGTTGGGAACCGCGCTCAGCAGGTTGGTGATCGTGCCGGTCGTCGGGATCACCGTCGAGCTGTCGGTCTCCGTCGGGGTCTGGCCCGGGCAGGCCTTGGAGATGGTGCTCGCCTTGATGACGTCGGTGAGGACGAGCGCGCCGAGGCCGGCCTTGTTGACCAGGCTCGATCCGGTCGCCGTCTGGCAGCCGGTCAGGGTGTCGGTGGTGATGTTGCCGTCGGCGGTCGCCGCCTGGGCTCCGAGGGCGGCGAGGCCGACGGGCAGGGTGACCCCGGCCGGGCTGCCGAGCGAGAGGTTCGCCGTCTCGAAGTGGTTGGTCGACCCGGTCGCCGTGGTCGTGGAGTTCGCGGTCACCACGCCGATGCAGACCACGCCGCCGGTCGACATGCACAGGCTCTGGGTGAGCGTGTCGAGCGGGCCGGTCTTGGTCTCACCGGGGTTCGTGTCCACCGAGAGGAGCTCGATTCCGGCCAGCGCGGCGATGGTGATGTGGCCGTGGTAGGTGCCGTCGGCCCGCTGCTCGCCCCGCGCCCGTCCAACGACGAGCAGTTCGGAGGGCGGGCCCTTGCCGCTTGGATCGCCCGAGTAGGGGCGGGTGGCGTCGGGCAGCAGCTGGGTGACCGCGGCGGTGCCCTGGCCGTGCGGGTTGGTCCCGTGCAGGGGCGGCGTGGTCTCCTGCTGGGTGGTCTGGAAGGTGTTCAGCGCGGCGCCGGACGCCGCCAGCGGCGAAAACGCCAGCGGCATCGCTACCGCGATTGCTCCAACGAGCAGACGAAGCTTGTTCATTTGCATCTCCCCGGAATCGATAACGGCGCGACACACACCGCTGAAGGACCTAACCATACTTCAAAATCACAGCCTCTGATTCAACAAGTCGGACGCGGCCCCTGCCGAGGCCGAGACCGGCCGGCGTCCGGCGCGGCCACCCCACGGCCGCTGATATAGATTGCCCGACCCGGCCGCCCCCTGCCGGTTGCCCCCCATGCTCCGGCCGCATCCACCCAGAGGACGGATCTTCCGCCCCCATCATGCTCGACCGGTAGCGGCCGCGGCCGCCGCCGTCGTGCTCGCGGTGATCGCCCTCCCGGCGCTGGCCGGCCCGTCCCCCCAGCGGACGGTCCGCATCCGGGTGGCGGCCAAGGGCCAGCCCAACGGGGCGAGCGCCAACCCGCAGATCTCGGGCGACGGACGCTACGTCGCCTTCGAGACGGCGGCGACCAACCTCGGTCCGGACGATCCGAACGGAGCGGTCCACGACGTCTACCTCTACGACCAGGCGTCCGGGGCCATCAGGCTCCTCTCCGCGCCTGACGGCGGCGGCGGGGGCGATGGGCCGTCCGGCGCCCCGGCGATCTCCGCCGACGGCGCCGTGGTCGCCTTCTCCTCCCGGGCCGGCAACCTCGTGGCCCGGGCCAGCAACGTCGACCCCGGGGCCGCGCCCCACGGCGACGTCTTCGCCTGGTCGGTGACCGGTGGCCTCCAGCAGGTCAGCGTCTCGGCGACGCAGGTCCCGGCCGACGGTGACTCCGGTCAGCCCGACGTCTCGGCCGACGGGCGGTTCGTCGTCTTCAGCTCGACCGCCGGCAACCTCTGGCCCGATCATCCCGCCGGACAGCGCGATGTCTACATCCGCGACCTGGTCGGCGCCCAGACCGTGCTGGTCAGCGCCACGCCGGACGGGGGGGTCGGCGACGGCAGCTCGAGTGCGCCGGCGATCAGCCCGGACGGGCGCTACGTCTCCTTCGCCACCACGGCGACCAACCTCGTGCCCGGGATCACCACCCACGGGACGAACGTCGTCGTCCGCGACCTGACCGCCGCCACCACCGCGCTGGCCAGCGTCTCCAGCTCCGAGGTTGCCCAGGGCGGCGGCCCGGACTCGGCCTCGCCGCCAGTCTCAGACGTCAGCAACGGCGGCCGCTACGTCGTCTTCACCTCGGACGCGACCAACCTGGTCAAGCGGGACACCAACCACCGGGCCGACGTCTTCGTCCGTGACACCGCGGCCGGCCGGACGCTTCGGGCCAGCCTGGCCACCACCGACCAGCAGGCCGACGGCGCCTCCTCGAGCCCGTCGATCACCGCCGACGGACGCTATGTCACCTTTCTCTCCCGGGCGCCGAACCTCACCCCCGGCCAGCCGTCGGGGGAGAATGTGTTCCAGCGCGACCTTGTGCGTCACACCACGGTCATGGTCGAGGCGTCCTCGAGCGGGCGCCCGCGTGGACGCGAGCGAACCGGCGCGATCGTGCAGCGGGGGTCGAGCGCCGACGACGGGTCGGCGGCGGTCTTCGTCTCGAGCGCCGGGAACCTCGTGGCCGGGAAGACCAGCCCTCTGCCCGACGTCTTCCTGCGCCGCCTCGTCCCGGCCCCCATCACCATCGCCGCGCCCACCGCCGGGCTCGCCGGCGGGCACGTGGTGATCACCTTCGTCTCCGCCAACCGTGGGGCTGGACCGCTCCTCTGCCGCCTGGACCACAAGGCCCGGGCCATCTGCCCCCTCGGGTCGGTCGTCCTGCCCCTGCTGACCCGGGGCAAGCACGTCCTCACCGCCTACGCCGGGGGAGTCGGGTCGGCCTATGCCTCGCGGCCGACGACGGTACGGATCCTCGTGCGCCGGGGCGGCCGGGCGCGCGTGCGGGTCACCAACCCCGGCTCGGCCCTCGGCCTGGGCTGATCGCCGGCCCCCGCGACCCATGATGACCCGCGCCGCGCCTCGGATACGCCGGTCGGCAGGAATCGGGGCGCTGGCCGGCACGTGCGCCGTCCTCGCCGCCTGCGGCTCCACCAGCCACGCGCCGGCGACCACCCCGCCGCCGGCGCCCCCGGTGGCGAGGAGCCCGGCCTCCAGCGGGGTGAGCCTGGTGGCTCGGGTGAGGGCCAGCCGGGTGGGGATCTATCCCCGCGCCGGGGCGAGGCGGCCCGCGAGCTACCTGAGCAACCCCAACCAGTACGGCTTCCGGCGCGTCCTCCTGGTCAAGCGGGTCGTCCCCCGCTGGCTCGAGGTCTACCTGCCGCGGCGGCCGAACGGCAGCACCGGCTGGGTGCGCCGCCGTGAGGTGTCGGTGACCGGAGATCCCTTTCTCCTGAGGATCGACCTCACCCGCCACCGGCTCACCCTCCTGCGCCGGGGAACGGTGATCAATCGTGGGCGGATCGGGGTGGGCCGGGCGGTCACCCCGACCCCGTCCGGCGTCTACTTCCTCACCGAGCTGTTTCGACTGACCTACCCCGACGGTCCCTACGGCCCCTACGGGTTCGGGCTCTCGGCCTACTCCAACGTGCTCCACGAGTTCGCCGGCGCCGACGGCCAGATCGGCCTCCACGGGACCAACGATCCGGGCGGCATCGGCACCGACGTCAGCCATGGCTGCATCCGCCTGGCCAACCCCGAGATCACCCGCCTGGCCCGGCTGCTCCCGCTGGGCACCCCGGTGCACATCGTGCGCGACTAGACTCACCCCATCGTGAGCTTGGCGTCGCGCCTCGGCATCGAGATCAACCGCCCGCCCCGCGGTCGCCGCGCCACCTGGTACGAGCCGCCGGCTCCCCACCCCGCCCCGCCGCCGGCCGATGCCGAGGAGTCGCCGGCCGCTCCCCCCGCCGAAGCACCCGCCGCCACCGCCACCACCACCGCCGAGGCACCCGCCGGCCCGAGCCGCCCGGCTCTCGCCGCCGAGACCGAGTCGGCGCCCCTCGGCCCGGCCGGCTTCGAGCCTCCGCCGGCGGCCGAGCCGGTCGACCCGGTCCGCGAGCCCGAGCCGACCGGTGCCTGGAGCACCGAGACCCCCGCGCCCTCCGCGCTACGCGCCCGGCTGCCCGCCGCCCTCCTCCTCGGCGGCGGGGCCACCGCCGTGGTCGTCGTCGTCGTGCGCCGCCGCCGCCGTTAGTCCCCGCCCGACCCGCTGCTTACCGGCTGGCCAGGTAGTACAACGTGCCCGACCCGGTGGCCTGCCCCGGGACGGTGACCACCGTCCCCTGCTGCCTGATCCAGGCGTCGCGGGCCGCGGTGGCCGTGCTCGTCCGGGCACCCGGCCGCCCGCGGGCGCCGCCGCCGCCCAGGAGCACGTAGTGGAGTGCTCCCGAGCGCACCAGCCGCTCGAGCCTGGCCAGGCTCGGCGCCGGGTCGGAGCCGTCGAAGCCGCCGATGTTGATCACGTCGCGCCCGCTCTGCAGGGCGATCGCCGCCGAGGTGCCCGACCCGACCGCCGCCACCAGGTACCGCGTCGCGCCCTGGTGGGCCTCGAGGTACTTGACCACGGTCTGGCTCACCGATCCGCCCGGCCCGCCCCCGCCGGGGAAGCCACCGCCCCCGGCGGGACGCAGGCCGCCGCCGCCGGCCGGGCCGGGGCCACCGAAGCCGGCCGGCGGAGCTCCCAGCGGCCCGGCCGCCCCGCCCGAGCCCGGGGGCGGCCCGAACAGCCGCGCGCCGGCGCCCCGCGGGCCGCCGGCGCCCGGGCCGCCCGGCCGCGGGCCGCCCAGGTCGGCCACCACCGCCGGACCGGCCAGCGGGTTGGCCCCGGTCAGGGGCCGGGCCACCGTGGCCAGCGAGTAGGCCGCCGGCCCGGCCAGGAGCGCCGCCACCCCGGCCAGGGCCGCCGCCGCGGTCAGCCGGCGGGGCATCCGCGCCGCGGCCCGGCCGCGCCCGAGGACGAGGGCTCCGCCGGCCACCGCGGCCAGAGCGACCGCCGCCGGGGCCAGCCACGGCACGAAGCCCGCCGCCCGGCCCAGGAGCACGGCCCCGAGCCCGGCGCTGGCGATTACCGCCGCCGCCAGCCCGACCGCCCACGCCACCGAGGCCCGGGCGCGGTCCCACGCCCCGACCAGCCCGCCGGCGGCCAGGGCGGCCACCGGCGGGGCGAGCAGGGTCGTGTAGTAGGGGTGGAAGATGCCCTGGGAGAAGCTGAAAACCGCCCACGAGACCACGGCCCACCCGCCCCACAGCAGGTAGGACGCCCGGGCCGGGTCGGTCCTTGCCGCCCGCCGGCGGGTCCACAGGCCGAGCACCAGCCCGCCCGCGGCCAGCGGCAGCAGCCAGGCGATCTGGCCGCCGATCACCGAGTTGAACAGGCGCAGCGGACCGGTGGCGCCGCCGAAGCCCCCGCCCGGCCCCCCGCCCGGGCCGCCGCCCGTGCTCCCGGCCACCCGGTTGAGGCCGTTGGCGCCGAAGATCAGGGTGAACCACGAGTCATCGACGGTGTCGCCGACCCACGGCCGGTCGGCGGCCGCCACGAGCATCATCGCCCCGTACCACGCGAAGCTCACCCCCACCATCACCACGCCGGCCCCCGCCAGCTGGGCCAGGCGGCGGCGCAGGCCGCCCTGCCCGGCGACGAGGAAGGCGAGGGCCAGTCCGGGGACGATCAGGTAGGCCTCGAGCATCTTCACGTTGAAGGCCAGCCCCACGCACCCCGCCGCCACCAGGAGGTGGAGGGTCCGCCCCGACTCGAGCGCCCGGACCAGCCCCCACGCCGCTCCGAGGCCGGCGAGCACGAGGACGGCGTCGGGGTTGTTGAAGCGGCTCATGGCCACGAAGATCGGCGTCAGGGCCAGGATCAACGCGCCGAGGACGGCGGCCCGCGGCCCGATCGTCCGCTTGAGGATGTCGTGGAGCACCACCACCGAGGCCACCCCGGACACGGCCTCGGGCAGGAGCATGCTGAAGCTCGAGAAGCCGAGCACCCGCCCCGAGAGGCCCATCAGCATGTTGGCCAGCGGCCCCTTGTCGAGGCTGACCGATCCGCTCACGTCGAGGGAGTTGGTCAGCCACGCCTGCCAGCTGTGGCTCGCCGCCTGCGCCGCCTCGGCGTAGTAGCTGTTGCCGTAGCCGTTGCGCGTCAGGCCCCAGAAGGCCAGCACCCCGGCGAGGAGGGCCACCGCCCAGAGCAGCGGGCGTGACCACCCCGGGGCGCCCTCGCGGCTGGCCACCAGGCGCCCGAGCGCACCGCGGTGCCCCGCGGCCCGCAGGCGGGACGGGCGGGCGGGAGCGGTGATCGACGGCGTGGACATGGCGGTGCAGCCTTTCGGTGTCGGTGTCGGTGTCGGGAGCGGGGAGCCTCGGTTGGCCTCAGCCAACCCGGTCCGTGCGTGGGCGGCCTGGGCGGAGCCTGAGGACTTGCTGAGCCCGGCCGACCACCGGCCGGTTGCTCAGAGACCGCCGCCGTCTGGCGGCGATGCTGCTCCAAAGGAGATCGACAAGGCGTCGCCGGACCGCTCACGCTCACGGCGGCGGTGATCAAGGCAGGCTCAGAGGAGGCTCGAGGAAGCTCAGACCGAGGTTCCCGCCAGGCTCGCCGCCAGCAGGGCGGCGGCGATGGCCGCCGGAGCCAGGATCACCCCCCGGCGCGAGAAGGTGGCCACCGACGGTCGGGCCCCCACCTGGCGGGCGGCGCGCATCCACAGGTAGGCCGAGAGCGAGCCGCTGACCGCCAGGTTCGGCCCCAGGTTCAGGCCGATGAGGAGGGCCCGCGGGTGGGGCGGGGCACCCGCGCTGAGCAGGACGGTAGCCGGCAGGTTGTTGAGAGCCACCGCCGCCAGCCCTCCCACGCCCGCCGTCTCCAGGCTTCCCGCCCCGGCCAGCAGGGCGGCCGGTCCGTGCCAGATCCGGGCCACCGTCCCCAGGCCGACGCTGGCCAGGAAGAGGAGGACGAGCACCACCGGACCGAGGGCCCGGATCACCGCCCGGAGCTCCAGGCGTCCGCGTCCGACCCCCACCGCCGCCGCCACCACGCCGACCCCGAGGACGGGCAGCGCCGGCTCGGCCAGCCCGAGGGTCAGACCGGCCGCCGCCGCCGTGGCCGCCACCCCCAGCGCTCCGCCGCCCCGTCCCCGCTCGGGTCCGGGTCCGGGTCCGGGCGCGGGCGCGGCTCGGGGCGGCGGGTCGGGGTCCGCGCCGAGCTCGCGGCGGAAGAGGAACCGCACCCCGACCGCCGTGACCACGGTCGCGGCCAGGGCCGGGGCCAGCAGCCGGGCGGCGAACTCCCCGCCCGGCTGCGGCTCGCGGGCGAGGACGAGGAGGTTGGTCAGGTTCGACCCCGGGAGGTAGAGCGAGGACGCGTTGGCCAGGTAGACCGCCGCGTAGAGGAACGGCCGCTCGTCGACCCCTCGGGCTCGGGCGGCAAGGACGAGGACGGGGGTGAGGAAGACGACGGCGGTGTCCAGGTTGAGCACCGCCGTCACCACCGCGACCAGGCCGATTCCCCCGGCCAGCAGCGCGCCCGGCGGCCCGGGGAGGCGCTCGAGCCGGCGGCCCGCCCGCTCGAAGAGCCCCTCGGCGTGGGCCACCAATCCGATGAGCAGGAGCCCGGTGACGAGCACGAACGGCGGCCAGGCCTGGAGCGCTGCCTCGCGAAGGGCCACCGGGTCAGGCGGCCCCGGCCGGGGCCGCTGGCGGGCTCAGCCCGGGCTCCCGCCGGCCACGTCCCCCCCCCCGGCGCCGCCCGGCGCGCCGCCCGCCGCCCCGGCGCCCCCGGCCTCGGCAGCGGCCGCTGCGGCGGAGGTGGCGGTGGCGGTGGCCGCCCGGATTGCCCCTTCGGCGCTGGCCAGCTCGAGGTCGAGCGGCCCGGCATGCTCGTAGCCGGTGAGCTCGAGGACCCGGCGGGGGGCGCTTCCCAGGGGGACGACCAGGCGCAGGAGCTGGCCCCGGCGGCGCAGGCGGGTGCGCAGACCGTAGAGGAGGGAGACGGCCGAGCTGTCGATGAAGGTCGTGTTGGTCAGGTCGAGCACCAGGCCGAACGCCGCGTTCGGCAGGGAGTGGAGCCGGGCCTCGATGATCGAGACGTTGGAGATGTCGACCTCGCCCGACAGCGACCCCCGGACCACGCCGTCGCGCTCGGTCATGGTCAGCCGAGCCAGCTCGTCGGGCTCCGGCTCGGCCGGACCCCCCGGCGCCTCGGCCGGGGTCACTCGGCCTCCCCCCCGGCGAGGTGCCGACTCAGCTCGACGCAGGTTCCGTGAACCGAGCGGTGGACCACCGCGGTGTCGGCGAGCTGGTGGATCAGCTTGAGCCCCGTCCCCCGCAGCTGCCCCCGCGAGGAGCGCCAGCCGCCGAAGTCGCGGACCCGGAGGTGGACGGTCCCGTCGCGGTGCTCGGCCTCGAGCTCGAACTCGTGGTCGCCGGGGCCGTAGGCGTGCTCGACCGCGTTTGCCGCCGCCTCGCTCACCGCCAGGGACAGGTCCTCGATCGTCTCCTCCGAGGCCCCGACCGCCGCCAGCCAGACCGCCAGCTCCCGGCGCATCCCCCGCAGGGCGGCCGGCTCGGCGGCCAGGCGCAGCGACAGCTTCGCCGACCGGGAGGCCAGCCGCCGCACCGCCACCAGAGCGACGTCGTCGCGATGATCGGCCCCGTCGACCCCGAGGTCCCGGAGGATCCGGTCGCAGAAGCGCTCGAGCGGCTCGCCGGCCTGGCCGGCCGCGCACACCCGCAGGCGCTCGAGGCCGTGGTCGAGGCTCTCCTCCCGGCGCTCGACCAGCCCGTCGGTGAAGAGCAGGATCGCCTCCCCCGGCCCGATCTTCTCCTCGGCCTCCTCGATCGGGCTGGCCCCCATCATGCCCAGCGGGGCGCCGAGGCCGCCGGTGAGGAAGCCCGCCCCGGCCCCGGCCCCGGCCCCGGGGTCGGCCGCGGCCGCGTCGTCGTCGCCGGCGGCGGCGCCGGCGGCGGCGAGGCGCAGCGGCGGGAGGTGCCCGGCGCTGGCGAAGCGGAGCGTCTCGAGGCCGGGGTCGATGACGAGGACGAGGAGGGTGGCCACCATCCGCGCCCCATGGGTCGACCCGACGAGGGCGTTGAGGTGGCGCAGGGCGGCGGCCGGGCCGTGGCCCTCGAGGATGTAGGCCCGGAGACCGTTGCGGAGCTCGCCCATCACCGTGGCCGCCTGGACGCCGTGGCCGACGACGTCGCCGATGACGAGGACGACCGACCCGTCGGGGAGGCGGACCACGTCGTACCAGTCGCCGCCCACCGCCGTCGCCTCCACGCTCGGCAGGTAGCGGGCGGCCAGTTCGAGGCGGGGGACCTGGGGCAGCTCCTGGGGGAGGAGGCTCCGCTGGAGGAGCTCGACCAGGCCGTGCTCGTGCTCGTAGCGGCGGGCGTGGGCGATGGCGGTGGCCGCCCGCTCGGCGCACAGCTCGAGCAGGGCGAGATCCTCGGCCCCGGGGGTGGCGGTCCGGCGCGAGCCGAGGTAGAGCACCCCGGTCGGCCCGGTCGCCGTCCGCAGCCCGACCGCCACCGCCGAGCGGATCCCGGTGGCCGCCAGGGTGGGGTGGAGGCGGGGTTCCTCGGCGCGCCGGTCGAAGACCACGGGCCGGGCCTCGTCGGCGGTCCGGGCGACGAAGCTCTCGGGGTCGAGGGGGACGGGCCGGGCCAGTCGCTCGAGCCCGTCGACCGCCCAGAGGGTGAGCGTGGCGTCGACCGGGTCGACCAGGGCGATCCCGGCGGTGTCGGCGGCGAACAGCTCGCGGCAGCGGGTCAGGACCTCGGCCAGGAGCTCGTCGAGGTCGAGGTGGGCGAGAGCGGCGTCGCTCATGCTCTGGAGCTTGCGGATCGTCTCGGTCGCCGCCTCGGCCTTGGCCTGGGCCCCCATGGCCGCCATCCGCTGACTGCGCTCCCGGTGGAGGGCGACGAAGACGGCGACCTTCGAGCGGAGGACCTCCGGCTCGAACGGCTTGGTCACGTAGTCGACCGCCCCGGCGGCGTAGCCCCGGAACACCTCCTCGATGTCGGCGGCGAAGGCGGTGAGGAAGATGATCGGGATGTGGCGGGTCCGCTCCCGGGCGGTGATGTAGCGAGCGGTCTCGAAGCCGCCGAGCCCCGGCATGTGGACGTCGAGGAGGATGAGGGCGAAGTCCTCGTGGAGGAGGTGGTGGAGGGCCTCGCTGCCCGACCGGGCGAGCACCAGGTTCTCGCCGAGCGGGTCGAGCACCGCCCGTAGGGCGGTGAGGTTCTCCTCGTGGTCATCGACGAGGAGGACGTTGACCGCCGGCGCTGGCGCCGGGGTGGGCGGCGCCTCGGTGTCCCGCGCCGTGGTCCCGGCCGCCGTCGCCGCCGCCGTCGTCTCCGGCGGGGGCCCGCCCGGGCTCCCGGGCACCGCGGGGGGCGGCGGGCCGCCGTGGCCGGGGGCCGCCTCCACGGTGCTCATCGCCGGCCGGCGCTCGCCGTCACGCCGGCGCCCTGGCCATCCACGACTTCAGCACCATCAGCAGCCGGCCGGGGTCGACCGGCTTGGTGATGTGGTCCGAGGCCCCGGAGCCGAGGCTCTTCTCCCGGTCGCCCTGCATGGCCTTGGCGGTCAGGGCGATGATCGGTAGGTCCTTGAAGCGGGGCATGGCCCGGATCGCCGCCGTGGTCTCGTAGCCGTCCATGTCGGGCATCATGATGTCCATCAGCACCAGGTCGGTGTCGGGGTGGCGCTCGAGGGCGGCGAGGGCCTCCTTGCCGGTCTCGCCGAAGACGACCTCGATCCCCCGGTCCTCGAGCAGGCTGGCCAGGGCGAACAGGTTGCGGACGTCGTCGTCGACGAGGAGGACCTTGCGGCCCTGGAGGCCGCCGGGATCGGCGTCGTCGCCGTGGGCGTCCTCGAGCCGGGACGGGGAGCCGTCCCGGCGGTGGAGGACCATCGCCGTCTCGCCGAGGAGCCGGGCCGGGCTGGTGGCCAGCGCGACCGCCGGGCCCGACCGCTCGCCCTCGAGGCGGGCCTGCTGGCGCGGGCTGAGCGGCCGGGTGCTGTAGGCGATCTTCGGGGCCAGCCGCGCCGCCGGGTGCTCGGCGAGGGCATCGAGCAGGTCGAGGCCGGCGGAGCGGGGCGGGGTGAGGGCGACGACGATGCAGTCCCACGGCCGCCCGTCCGCCGCCTCGAGGGCGCCGAGCGCCTCGGCCGGCGAGGAGGCCGCGGTGACGGCGACGCCCTTCTCCGGTCCGGTCAGGCCGCCGATGGCCTGGGTGACGGCGTCGCCGGGGCCGACGACGAGCAGGCGCTTGACCGGGGCCTCGCGCCGCGGCGCCGGCGGGGCGTCGTGCGGTCCGTCGCCGGCGAGGGCGTCGGCCCCGGGGAGGGCGCTCGGGGGCGGGTCGCCGGCGGCACCCGTGCCCGCCGCCCCCGCCGCCGCCGGGGTCGCCGACGCCGCCGGGGTCGCCGGGTCGCCGGGGAGGGGCTGCTCGGCCCCGGCGTAGGTGGTCGGGAGGTAGAGGGTGAAGGTGCTCCCGACTCCGGGCGTGCTCGAGACGTCGAGAGCGCCGCCGAGCATGGAGACGATCTCGCGGCTGATCGACAGCCCGAGGCCGGTGCCGCCGTACTTGCGGCTGGTGGTCCCGTCGGCCTGGCGGAAGGCCTCGAAGACGACGGCGACCTTGTCGGGGGCGATTCCGACTCCGGTATCGGAGACGCGGAAGGCGAGCAGGGGCCGATCCCCGCGCAGGGGGTGGGAGGCGGTGGCCCGGCGGCGGACGAGCTCGGGGTCGGCGAGCTCGATGCCGAGGGTCACCCCGCCGGCCTCGGTGAACTTGAAGGCGTTGGAGAGAAGGTTCTTGAGGACCTGCTGGAGGCGCTGGGCGTCGGTCACCACCGTCTCGGGGAGGTCCTCGGCGCAGACGATCTCGAAGGCCAGCCCCTTGTCGGCGGCGACGGGGCGGAAGGTGCGGCTGACGTAATCCTGGACGTCGGAGATGCGGATGACGTCGGGGAGGACCTCCATCTTCCCGGCCTCGATCTTCGAGAGGTCGAGGATGTCGGAGATGAGCTCGAGCAGGTCGGTCCCGGCCCCGTGGATCGTCCGGGCGAACTCGAGCTGCTTGGCGTCGAGGTTGCCGTTCTCGTTGGCGGCCAACATCTTCGAGAGGATGAGCAGGCTGTTGAGCGGGGTCCGCAGCTCGTGGGACATGTTGGCCAGGAACTCGGACTTGTACTGCGAGCTGAGGGCGAGCTGGCTCGCCTTCTCCTCGACCCCCATGCGGGCGAGGTCGATCTCCCGGTTCTTGGTCTCGATGTCGCGGTTTCGCTCCTCGAGCAGGGCGGCCTTGGCCTGGAGCTCCTCCGACTGGTTCTGGAGCTCCTGGGTCAGCGACTGCGACTGCTGGAGGAGCTGCTCGGTGCGCATGTTGGCCATGATCGTGTTGAGCACCACCCCGAGGGTCTCCATGAGCTGGGCCAGGAAGGTCCGGTGGACCCCGCTGTAGGGGGCGAGCGACGCAAGCTCGATCACCCCGAGTAGCTGCTCCTCGAAGAGCAGGGGCATGACGATGATGTTGGCCGGTCGGGCCTCGCCGAGGCCCGAGCTGATCCGGATGTACTCGGCCGGGGCCTCGCTGATGAGGATGCTCTTCTTTTCGACCGCGCTCTGTCCGACCAGGCCCTCGCCGAGCGCGAAGGTGTCGGGGACTCCGGCACGCCGGCTGTAGCCGTAGCTGGCGATCAGGCGCAGCCGGACCTCGGCCGGGCGGTCGCCGTCGTCGGGGGTCTCGGCGAGGAAGAAGGCTCCGTGCTGGGCCGAGACGGTCGGCGTCAGCTCGCTCATGATGAGCTGGGAGACGGTCTGGAGCTCGCGCTGGCCCTGCATCAGACCGGAGATCCGGGCCAGGTTGGTCTTCAGCCAGTCCTGCTCCTCGTTGCGCTTGGTGGTGTCGCGCAGGTTGGCGATCATCTGGTTGATGTTGTCCTTGAGCTCGGCGACCTCGCCCTGGGCCTCGACGGCGATGGAGCGGGTGAGGTCGCCCTTGGTCACCGCGGTCGAGACCTCGGCGATGGCTCGGACTTGGGTGGTGAGGTTGCCGGCGAGCTGGTTGACGTTCTCGGTCAGGCCGCGCCAGGTCCCCGACACCCCGGCCACCTCGGCCTGACCGCCGAGCTTGCCCTCGGTGCCGACCTCCCGGGCCACCCGGGTGACCTCGGCGGCGAACGAGCGCAGCTGCTCGACCATGGTGTTGAGGGTGTCCTTGAGCTCGAGGATCTCCCCCTTGGCGTCGACGGTGATCTGCTTGGAGAGGTCGCCGTTGGCCACCGCGGTGGCCACCAGGGCGATGTTGCGGACCTGGTTGGTGAGGTTCGAGGCCATGAGGTTGACGTTCTCGGTCAGCCCCCGCCAGGTGCCGCTGACCCCCTCGACCTCGGCCTGGCCGCCGAGGTTGCCCTCGGTGCCGACCTCCCGGGCCACCCGGGTGACCTCGGCGGCGAAGGAGCGCAGCTGCTCGACCATGGTGTTGATGGTGTCCTTGAGCTCGAGGATCTCCCCCTTGGCGTCGACGGTGATCTGCTTGGAGAGGTCGCCGTTGGCCACCGCGGTGGTGACCTGGGCGATGTTGCGGACCTGGTCGGTGAGGTTCGAGGCCATGAGGTTGACGTTCTCGGTCAGGTCCTTCCAGGTTCCGGCCACCCCGGGGACCTCGGCCTGGCCACCGAGCTTGCCCTCGGTGCCGACCTCCCGGGCCACCCGGGTGACCTCGGCGGCGAAGGAGCGCAGCTGCTCGACCATGGTGTTGATGGTGTCGGCCAGGGCGGCGAACTCGCCCTTGGCGTCGACGGTGATCTTCTGGGTGAGGTCGCCCGGGGCCACGGCGGTGGTGACCTGGGCGATGTTGCGGACCTGGTCGGTCAGGTTGACGGCCATGAAGTTGACGTTCTCGGTCAGCCCGCGCCGGGTGACGCTGACCCCCTCGACCTCGGCCTGACCGCCGAGCTTGCCGTCGGTCCCGACCTCCCGGGCCACCCGGGTGACCTCGGCGGCGAAGGAGGAGAGCTGGTCGACCATGGTGTTGATGGTGTCCTTGAGCTCGAGGATCTCGCCCTTGACGTCGACGGTGATCTTCTGGGTGAGGTCGCCGCGGGCCACGGCGGTGGTGACCTGGGCGATGTTGCGGACCTGGCTGGTCAGGTTCGAGGCCATGAAGTTGACGCTGTCGGTCAGGTCCTTCCAGGTTCCGGCCACCCCGGGGACCTCGGCCTGGCCGCCGAGCTTGCCCTCGGTGCCGACCTCACGGGCCACGCTGGTCACCTGCTCGGCGAAGACGTCGAGGGTGTCGGTCATGCTGTTGATGGTGTCGGCCAGGGCGGCGACCTCGCCCTTGGCGTCGACGGTGATCTTCTGGGAGAGGTCGCCCTGGGAGACGGCGGTGGTGACCAGGGCGATGTTGCGGACCTGGTCGGTGAGGTTCGAGGCCATGAGGTTGACGTTCTCGGTCAGGTCCTTCCACGTGCCCGAGACCCCCTTGACCTTGGCCTGGCCGCCGAGCTTGCCGTCGGTGCCGACCTCGCGGGCGACGCGGCTGACCTCGTCGGCGAAGGAGGAGAGCTGGTCGACCATGGCGTTGACCGTGCGCCCGATGCGCAGGAACTCACCCTTCACCGGCTGGCCCTCGATCTTCAGGGCCATCTTCTGGGAGAGATCCCCCTCGGCGACGGCGACGATGACCCGGGCGACCTCGGTGGTCGGGCGTACGAGGTCGTCGATCAGCGAGTTGGCCGACTCGATGTTGGTCGCCCAGGCGCCGCCGGCCCCGTCGAGGCTGGCCCGCTCGGTCATCCGGCCCTCGCGGCCGATGATCCGGGCGACGCGGACGAGCTCGCGGGCCATGCGGTCGTTGGTGGCCACCAGCTCGTTGAACTCGGCGGCGAGCTCGCCGGCCAGGCCCCGGCGGCGCACCGGCAGGCGCACCGAGAAGTCGCCGTCGCGGGCGGCCCGCAGGGCGGCGGCGAGGGCGGCGGCGGCCTCGGCGTCGAGGCCGCCGGCCGGCGCGCTCCCGGCGCCGTTGGTCTCAGACGCCGCCGGGTCCGCGCCGGGGCTCCTCCCCTTCGATCTGCCTGCCGCCGCCACCGGGTCCTCCTCCGTGCTGGGTCAGATCGGCCGATGATACGGCTTGGCGGGCGCCGTCAAGGCAGGGCGGACCGTGGGCGGCCCGGGCGCGGCGCTGCCGCCGCGCCCGGGCTGGGGTCTACTGGTCGGCCAGGGTGCAGAACAGGTCGCCGAGCTTGCCCTGTCCGCGGGTGGCGGTGACGTTGAGGTGCACCTTCTGGAGGTCGACGACGAGCCCGAGGAGCTGGAGGTTCAGCGGGCCGACGACGAGGTCGAGGACCGGGCAGGTGCCCGGAGCCGGAGTGGCGGCCGGAGCCGGAGTGGCGGCCGGGGCCGGAGTGGCGGCCGGCGGCGGCGTGGTGGCGGCGGCGTGGGCGGGGTGGAGGTAGGCGGTGAAGCGCAGCGCGTGACCCGGATGCTGGCTGACGCCGGCGTTCAGGGCGGCGATGGTCGCCGCGCGGGCGGAGGCGATGCGGGCGTGGGCCAGGCGGCAGAACAGCGACCCGAGGACGCCGCCGCCGGCGTTGCCGGTGATGTCGAGGGTGACCTTGTCGAGGTGGGCGTTGAGGCCGAGGAGGTTGAGGGTCAGCTCGTTGAGGAAGAGGTGCAGGACGCGGCACCCGCTGCCGCCGGTGGCGGCGGTGATGGCGACGGTGTCCTTGACGGTGGTGGTGTGGCCGAGGTTGTCGGTGAGGACGGCGGTGAGCAGGCCGTTGGCGGTGGTGGTGCGCCCGGCCGAGGAGAAGCGCAGGACCTCGACGCCGACCGCCAGCTTGGCGGTGCGGGCGACTGGGGCGGCGGCGGGCGCCGAGGACGCGGTGCCGGCGGAGAGGGCGCCGGCGGTGATGGCGGCCCCGGTGAGGGCGAGGACGAGCGGCATTCTGAAGCGGATCCGGTGCGACATGGGGCCTCCTGGGGTTGGGCGGGTCGGTCGGTCAGTGAAGGGTGGGCGGTGGGGCGGCCGGGGGACGGGCCGGGCGCGCTCGCCGGGGTGGGAGCTGGGCGCTGGCGGGTCCTCGCCTCAGCCGTCCGGGGGGTCGGGACGGCGCCGGTGCGCCGGGGCGCCCGCCGGGGGCGGGGTCCGGCGGGACCGGACGGTGGCTGGCGATGGCGACGCCGGCCGGGACGCGCCGGCGGGGGTGGGTGCCGCCGCCGGGCGGCGGCACCGATGTCGCGTGGGGCTGTGCGGGCCCGGCACTCCCGCGGTTATAACCCGACTGCCGGGTCGCCGAAACCGGGAACTGCTCTCAGCGGGCGGTGGTCTCCCGGCGGGGAGTCAGCCACTGCGGCCAGCCACCGCGGGTCCAGAGGACGGCGAGGAGGAGGGCGGGCAACCAGGCGGAGAGGAGGATCTTCAGTGCCGACTCGTGCTGGATGACCTCGATTACGACGGCGACCAGGGTGACGAGGACGAGGACGGCGACGCGGCGACTGTGTGCGACGAGATGGGCCAGCATGGTCTGCTCCCGTTGTAAAGGTTGCTTGTCATTCGAAAGGTAGCTTGACAGCCGGAGAATGTCAAGCATCCTTTCCATCTGGGCCGGGGAGCGCGGCGGCGACCGGCTGGGCAAGGCCGGGCGGCGGATGCCGGGCCGGCGCTCAGCCGCGCCAGCGGAGGTAGGCCACGGCGAGGAGATAGGCGGCGCCGGCCAGGGTGGCCAGAGAGCGGTAGGGCTCGCCGTCGTGGCCGCGGGCGAGCTCGACGATCCAGGCGCCGAGGATGGCGATGATCGCCGCGGTCCCGGCGACGGCGGTGGCCCGGAGGTCGATCATGGCGAAGCGCTCGTCCCGGCCGTCTCCCCGCAGCCCCCGGACGGTGTCGCTGCGCCCGCCGAGGAGGAGGGCGAGGGCGAGGGCGGCCATGATGGCCAGCGACTGGAGGCCACGGCTGACATGGCCGCCGAGGCCCTCGGCGGCGAAGATGACGAGACCGAGGGCGAGGACGAAGGCGGGGAGGAACCACTTCGAGCGGCGGGGGTGGCGGCGGGGGGTCATCTCACGGGTGGCCGGTGTCGTCGAAGAGGGCCTCGACCGAGGTGGCGAAGAAGCGGGCGAGGGCGAGGGCGAGCGGGAGCGAGGGGTCGTAGCGCCCGCGCTCGATCGAGTTGATCGTCTGGCGGGAGACGCCCATCGCCTCGGCGAGCTCTCCCTGGGAGAGGCCCCGGGTGCTCCGCAGGGCTGCGACCATGTTCTTCATCGTGCTCGTTGCGGGCACGAGCCGCGAGTGTCCGCGAGGGACCGTCGTGCCCGCCATGCCGGATCCCCTCCTCTAAAGGCCAGGCCTGGACGAGGAGGATAGGCCGGCGGGCGGACGACTGTCAAGGACCCTTTCCAGGTGGGGGGAGGGTCGGTCGGGGCGAGCCCGGGAGGGGCGCCCTGACCCGGTGGGGGCGGCTCAGCTCAGGTCGAGCACCACGGTCGGCGCCGGGATCCGGTGGTCCTCGCCGTGGGGGATGATCGCCGTGCCCACGGCGAAGAACTCGATCACGTGACTGCCCCAGCCGTGGCTGCCCTCCTTGAGCTGCACGCCGACGATCCCCTCGGCCTGGAGCGACTCGGCCTCGGCCTGCATGCGCTCCATGGCCAGCTCGCGGGCGTCGTAGAGGGCCTGGGTGAAGTTCGGGAGCTCGACGTTCTGACCGGCCTGCTTGAGCGACTGGAACATTCCCCGGTGGGCGACGTGGTAGACGCAGGAGCCCATCACCAGCCCGACCGGGCGGTGGCCGGAGCGCAGGAGGGTCCAGAAGTCCTGGCCCGAGAGGTCGCTGGTGAACGGCCGCCCGTTGGGAGCCCGGTGGAGCTCGCCGTCGCGATGCTTGATCGCCGTGCCGATGGCGATGAACTCGGCCATGTGCTCGCCCCAGTCGTAGCGGCTGACCTCGAGCCGCACGCCGACCACGCCGTCGGCGCCGAGCTGCTCGGCCTCCTCCTCCATGCGGGTCATGGCCAGCTCACGGGCGCCGTACATCGCCTCGGAGAGGACCTTCATCTCGGTGCTCACCTTCCAGTTGGACTGCTGGAAGCCGATGTGGAAGATCGAGGAGCCGACGACCAGCCCGAGCGGGTTGAAGCCGGCCTCCTTGACGAGGAGGAACTCGGCGACCGAGAGGTCGGAGGTGAACAGCCCGCGCTTGTTCTGCTCGAGCCGGGCGATGCCGGCCTCGGGCACGCCCTCGAGCGAGGTGGGGTCGTAGTCGTTCATCGGCTGATGGCTCCTAGTCGAACGATGGTCTCGGGGTCGAGGGGGCGGTGCTCCCCGTGCGGCGCGATCGCCGTACCGAGCACGTGGAGGGTGACGATGAGGTCCTCGCGGGTCACGTTGTTCTGCTCGACCTCCCGGATCTCCACCCGGTGGTCGATGGTCATCCCCACCAGGCCCCCGGCGCCGAGGCGCTCGGCCTGGCTGCTGGCTCGGCCGAGGGCGCTCTCGCGGGCGGCGTAGACGCCCTGGGTGAAGTCGGTCAGCTCCTGGTTGGCCTGGAGGCGCTGCCAGCCGGTGGTGAGCCGGCGGGTCTGGCGGCTGGCCACGATGTAGAACACCGAGGTGCTGGCCACCACTCCGACCGGGGCGTAGCCGGCGCGGCGCAGGAGCACGTAGTCGGGGAGCGAGAGGTCGGTGAGGATCGGGCGCTCGGCGGTGCCGCCGCCGGGGAGGTGGACCGCCGTGCCGTTGACCACGATCTCGATCTCGTTGGCCAGGAAGTCGTGGCGGCGGCTCTCGAAGGTGACGTCGACCACGGCATGGGCCCCGGCGTGGGCCGCCTCGAGGGCCAGGCGGCCGAGGGCCCGGCCGCGGGCGTCGTTCCAGGCGTGGGTGAGGGCCCCGAGCTCGATGAGCTGGGCGTTGGCGCCCCAGCTCGTCGACCACGGGTAGTTCTGCCAGCCGACCTTGTACACCGAGGTGCCCATGACCTGGCAGACCGGGCGGATGGTCTCGAGCTGGGTCAGGGCGAAGTCGGCGACCGAGAGGCCGGAGGTGAAGCCGGCCACCCCGGCGCCGAGCTCCTGGAGGCGCTGCTCGGCGGCGAAGGGGATTCCCCCGGCCTCGATGCGGGCGATGTCCTCCTCGCGGCGGTCCTCCCGCTCGACCGGGCTCTCGCCGGCGCCGGAGACCTCGCCGTCCTGCCCGTCCTCGCCGTCCTCGCGGCCGTCGCCCTTGAGGAAGTCGAGGAAGCCCACCGCTTCAGCCGACCAGTCGTTCCAGGGCGGTCCGCGCCTGGGCGCTGGTCGCCGCCTGCTCGCGCAGCTCGCCGGTCAGGGCCCCGACCCAGTCGGCCAGCTCGAGCGACTCGCGCTTGATGACCACCCCGCGAACCTCCTGCTGGCGATCGGTGCGCACCCGGTGGCCGTCGACGTGGAGGCCGTAACGCGTGGTGCCGAGCTGGACCTCGACGCGCTCCACCACCTTCTCGCCGCCGAACAGGCGCTTGGAGCGGCGGTGGACGTGCGTGGCCTGGGGCAGCGCGACCTCGAGCTTGTGGGCGAGCACCTCGACGCCGACCAGGAGGTCCTTGCCGTCGGCGAGGAGCCCGGCGGCGTCGAGATCGAAGCTGAGCTCGTCGTCGTCCATCCCGACTGCGGAGGCTAGCGGAAGACCCCCGGCGGCTCGGGCGGTCTCTGGCGCCCGGGCACCCGGTCGCGGCGGCGGCGTCGGCGACCCCCCGGCGCCGGGCGCGGGGAGGGCGGGGAGGTGTCAATCAGTGGGGCACCGGCTCGTAGACGGCGATGATGGTGCCCGAGGCCAGTGGCCTCGCACTCACCAGCCGCAGCACCGTCGGGCCGGCGGGCCCGTCGAAGAGTCGCTTGCCCGACCCGAGGACGATGGGGTGGACCATCAGCCGGTATTCGTCGACCAGGTCGTGCTCGGCCAGCGTGTGCACCAGGGTGCGGCTTCCGGCGACGAGGATGTCCCCGCCCGGGTTCTGCTTGAGTCGGGCGATCTCGGCGGGAACGTCGCCGGAGATGACCGTCGAGTTGGTCCAGGCGGCCTGGGCGAGCGAGGAGGAGGCCACGTACTTGGCCATGGAGTTCATCTTCGCGGCGAACCCCGCCTCGTCGGTGCGGCCCGGCCAGGCGGCGGCGAAGCCCTCGTAGGTGATCCGCCCGAGGAGCAAGGCGTCGGCGGCCATGACCTCCTCGAGCTTGAACCGCATCGCCTCGGGGTCGGGGAACCGGAACGACCAGCCGCCATGCTCGAACCCCTCCGACCCTCCCGGGTCCTCGATGACGCCGTCGAGGGTGACGAACTCCGATACGACCAGCCTGCGCATTCTGGGCTCCTCTGTGTGGGGCCGCCACCGGGCGGTGGCTCTATGGCTACGACGATCGGGGCACGCCAGACTCGACATCATCGTGGGAGATGACCATCCACATCGGCACCTCGGGCTGGAGCTATGACCACTGGTGCGAGGTCCTCTACCCGCCGGGGGCGCCCTCAGGCGACCGGCTGGGCCACTACACGCAGTCCTTCGCCACCGTCGAGCTCAACAGCAGCTTCTACCACTGGCCGCGGGCGGCCACCTTTCGCGGGTGGCGATCGCGCCTGCCCGCCGGCTTCCAGTTCTCGGTCAAGGCGCCGCGGGGCCTCACCCACGCCAAGAAGCTCTACGCGCCCGAGGTCTGGGTCGAGCGGATCGAGGGGTGCTGGCACGAGCTGGGGGACAAGCGCGGCGTCCTCCTTGTGCAACTCGCCCCCGACCACGTCCGCGACGACGCCCGGCTCGGGTACTTCCTCGACAGGCTGGCGCCGTGGATCCGCACCGCCGTCGAGCTCCGCCATCCGAGCTGGAACGACGGGGAGGTGTTCTCCATGCTCGAGCACCACCAGGTCGCCTACTGCGTGATGAGCGGGGCGAACCTGCCGTGCGTGGTTCGCGCCACCGCGCCCTTCGTGTACGTCCGGCTCCATGGCCCCGACCCCCACCACCTCTACGCCGGTTCCTACTCCGACGGCGACCTGTGGTGGTGGGCCGATCGGCTGCGCGAATGGGAGGGGGCGGGGAAGGACGTCTACGTTTACTTCAACAACGACGGCCACGGCCACGCCGTGCGCAACGCCACCACCCTGCGCCGGTTCGTCGGGGCTTGACGCCGCTACTAGGGCGCGGGCTTCTCGAGCAGCGGGCTGTCGGGCTCGAGCGGCTCGAGCAGGAACATCTCGGCGCGCAGGTCGGGGTTCTGGCGGGAGGCGCTGAGGAAGGCGACGACCGGGCGGCCGGTGAGCTCTGCGACGATCTCGCTCAGGCGCTCCTCCATCGCGTCCTGGAGGGCGTGCTGGGCGTCGTGCACCGTCCGCTTCTGGCCGGCGTCGAACAGCGTCTGCTCGGCCACGGTGAACCCGCCCTTCAGGAGCACGACGATCATGTCCCGGCCGGCCCAGTAGGTCTTGCACATGCTCGGACCCTTGCCGACCGACGCCCGGAACTCCTGGACGACCTGGTTTGAGACCTCGATCAGCAGCTGGCCCGCGGACAGGGCTACATCATTTTTGGGGGTCAAGCTGAACCTCACCTTCTCCGCCGGCGCTACCGTCCGGGGGAGCTAGAGACGCCTGTTGCGCTCGCGCCAGGCGAGCGGCGCGTACCGACCCCCATCCTACCGCGCGGGTCACACGGCCGGCCTGACCTCGACCGCTGATGCGCCGGCCGTCCCCGCCGCCGAAATATGCTTGAGCCCTTGAGGTTCTTCGTCCTTCTCACCACCGCCGGCCTGCTCGTCCTGGCCGCCCTGGCCGCGCTGGCCGGAGGCGGGGCGGCGAGCATCGTCGGGGCGGTTGTGCTGGCGCTGGTCCTCTGCCTGGCCATCCACGACGTCGTGCAGCGCCGGCACTCGATCCTGCGCAACTATCCCGTCGCCGGGCATCTGCGCTTCCTCTTCGAGGCGATCCGACCGGAGCTGCAGCAGTACTTCATCGAGCGCAACTACGACGGGCGCCCCTACGATCGCGACACTCGCACGGTCATCTACGAGCGCGCCAAGGGCATCCACGGGGAGCAGGCCTTCGGCACCGAGCGCGACGTGGCCGAGCCCGGCTATGAGTGGCTGCTGCACACCAACGCCGCGCTCGATCCGCCCGAGCATGCGCCGCGGGTTCGGATCGGCGGCCCCGAGTGCACGCAGCCGTACGACATGTCGCTGCTCAACGTCTCGGCGATGAGCTTCGGCGCGCTGTCGGCCAACGCCATCCGGGCCCTCAACGGCGGGGCCCGACTCGGCGGCTTCGCGCACGACACCGGCGAGGGAGGTCTCACCAAGTATCACCTGGAGAACGGCGGCGACCTGATCTGGGAGATCGGCAGCGGCTACTTCGGCGCGCGGACCAAGGACGGGGACTTCGACCCGGAGACCTTCCGCGAGAAGGCCGCCCACGACCTGGTGAAGTGCGTGTCCCTGAAGCTCTCCCAGGGGGCCAAGCCGGGGATCGGGGGCGTGCTTCCGGCCGCCAAGGTGTCGGCCGAGATCGCTGAGGCGCGCGGGGTGCCCAAGGGCGTGAAGTGCGTCTCCCCGGCCCACCACCGCGTGTTCTCCACCCCCCGGGAGCTCGTGCGCTTCATCGCCCGGATGCGCCAGCTCGCCGGCGGCAAGCCGACCGGGTTCAAGCTGTGCGTCGGGGCCCGTCACGAGTTCCTGGCCATCTGCAAGGCGATGGTCGCCGAGGGGACGGGGCCGGACTTCATCGTCGTCGACGGCTCCGAGGGCGGAACCGGGGCGGCCCCCCAGGAGTACGAGGACCACGTCGGGACGCCGCTGACCGAGGGGCTGATGATCGTCCACAACGCCCTGGTCGGCACCGGCCTGCGCGACCGGATCCGCATCGGCGCGAGCGGCAAGGTGGCGACCGGGTCCGACATCGTCAAGCGGATCGCCCAGGGCGCCGACTACACCAACGCGGCGCGGGCGATGATGATGGCCGCGGGCTGCATCCAGGCCCAGCGCTGCCACACCAACACCTGCCCGGTCGGGGTCACCACCCAGGACAAGCGCCGCGCCCGGGCCCTCAACGTGCCCGACAAGACCGAGCGCGTCCACCAGTTCCAGGACGCCACGGTCAAGCAGGCCCTCCAGATCATGGGCTCAATGGGCCTGCACTCTCCGTCGGAGATCGAGCCGTGGATGCTGATCCGCCGGGTCGACGAGGCGACGACGCGCTCCTACGCCGAGCTCTTCGAGTGGCTGGAGCCGCGGGAGCTGCTCGGCTCCCCGCGGAAGTCGTGGGCCGCCGACTGGGAGCGTGCCGACCCGGATTCCTTCAAGGCCCGCCGGATCCGATCGGAGGAGCGCCATGTCCACCGTCGCTGAGCTCATCGTCAAGGGTCTCGCCGACCTCGGGGTCGAGCAGGTCTGGGGTGTGGTGGGGGACGCGCTGAACCCGGTGACCGACGCCATCCGCCGCGAGGACCGCCTGGAATGGATCGGGGTGCGCCATGAGGAGGCGGGCGCCTTCGCCGCCGGGGCCCAGGCCCACCTCGCGGGGAGGCTCGGAGTGTGCATGGGCACGGTCGGCCCGGGGTCGATCCACCTCCTCAACGGCCTGTACGACGCCAAGAAGTCGCGGGTCCCGGTCCTCGCGGTGTGCGGCCAGGTGCCGCTGGCGGAGATCGGGAGCGACTTCTTCCAGGAGGTCGACAACGACCAGCTGTTCGCCGACGTCGCCGCCTTCTCGCGGACGGTCATGAGTCCCGAGCAGATGCCGCTGCTCTTCGAGCAGGCGGTGCAGACGGCCCTGGCCCGAAAGACGGTGGCGGTGCTGACCCTGCCGGGCGACGTGGCCGCCATGGAGCTCCCGGAGGGCACCGCCGAGCCGCACTTCACCCAGGCCGACCCGCCGCTGACCCCGGATCCCCAGGGACTGGCGCGGGCGGCGGCGCTCATCGAGACCGCGGCCTCGGTGGCCATTCTCGCCGGCCAGGGCGCGCGCCACGCCCGCGAGGAGCTGCTGGCCCTGGCCGAGCGGCTCTCGGCGCCGATGGTCCTGACCCTGAAGGCCAAGGACGGGCTTGAGCGCGAGAACCCCTACGAACTCGGACAGACGGGGATGATCGGCAACCCGGCGGCCCGCCGGGCGCTCGAGGGGGCCGAGCTCCTGCTCATGGTGGGGACCGACTTCCCTTACGTCGACTGGTACCCGAAGGGGAAGGTGGTGGTGCAGATCGACATGCGGGGCGAGCACATCGGGCGGCGCACCGGCGTCGAGGTCGGGGTGGTCGGAGACGCGCAGCTCGCGCTCGCCGGCCTGCTCGAGCAGGTGACCCCGAAGACCGACCGGACCCTGCTCGAGCAGCACCGCGCCGAGTACGAAGCCTGGCGCCAGCGCCAGCTCAAGCTCGCCGACCCGGGCCACGACGATCAGCTCGGCGGCCGGGCCCGCGCGCTCCTCGACAACCCCGATCGCCGGATCCGCCCCGAGGCGCTGGCGGCGGCGATCGACACCCACGCGGCCGACGACGCGATCTTCACCTCGGACACCGGGATGTCGACGGTGTGGCTCTCGCGCTTCGTCACCATGCGCGGCACCCGTCGGCTGATGGGCTCCTACAACCTGGGCTCGATGGCCAACGCCATGCCCCACGCCCTCGGGGCGCAGGCGCTCGACCGCAAGCGCCAGGTCATCGCCTTCTGCGGCGACGGCGGCCTGACCATGCTCCTCGGCGACCTGCTCACCGCCGTGGCCTACGACCTCCCGGTCGTCCTCGTCGTCTTCGACAACGGGCGGCTGGGCATGGTCAAGCTCGAGCAGGAGCAGGGGGGACTGCCGGAGTTCGGCACCAAGCTCCACAACCCCGACCTCGCCGCCGTCGCCCGCGCCATGGGCCTCACCGGCATTCAGGTGACCGAGCCGGCGGAGATCGACGCGGCGGTCCGGGAGGCGCTGAGCAGCGCCGGGCCGGTGCTGCTCGATGTGCTGACCAACCCCGAGGAGGTTTCCCTGCCACCCAAGGTCACCCCGGGCGACGCCTGGGGATTCGCGGTGGCCAAGCTCAAGGAAGCGGTGATCAGCCGGGCCGACTCCTGAGCCGCGGTCACCGACGATCGTTCTCGGACTGCCGGCGCCGGTGGCGCAGGGGCATCCCGTACCAGACGCCGGCGAAGGCGAGGAGCACGGCGATGGTGGTGGTGATCGCCGCCGCCGTCCCGAAGACGAGGTTGGAGATGAGGAGGATGACTCCGGTCATCGCCACCGCCAGGACGCTCAGACCGGCCAGTGCCAGGCGGTTGGCCGTCCTGACGAGGTAGGCCTTGTCGTCGCGGCGAAACTCGATCCGGTGGTGCACGCTCGGGGCGATGAGGAGGATCGAAGCCAGGGCGGTGCACAGGAGGGTGACGAAGTAGACCTGCTTGTCGAAGGCGCTCATCCGCGAGTAGCCCTGGTTGAAGGGGACGACGAGGAGGAAGGCGAAGAGGACCTGGACCCCGGGGAGCGCCACCCGCAGCTCGTTGAGGAGCTCCACGAGATTGCGATCGAGGCGCTCCTTCTCGGTCTCGTCGCGACCGTCGCGAGCGTCGACTTCCGACGGC
>JAXDHJ010000055.1:0-6736 GCA_034664565.1 Solirubrobacteraceae bacterium | reverse complement strand
AGAGACTCTCTACCCTGCGGGTGGCGAGCACCGCGGCGCCGGCGGCGAGGATGGCCAGGAGGACGGGGTCGGTGATGGCTTGGCGCCCGAGGGGCAGGGCGTCGACCCAGAGCAGCCCGGCGCTGGCGTGCACGACGGCTGGATGGCCCCGGTGGCGCGGGGATGCCGTGCCCGGCCGCCGAGGAAGCGCAGGGGCGCCACGGCCCCGATGGCGGGGGTGACCATGGCGCCCCAGCCGGCTATCGCCCCCCAGACGCCGGCGACGAAGTAGCCGACGCTGACCACATAGAGGCCGGCCGGGCCCGGGGTGCTGCGGGTGACGACGATCGAGACGTTGAGCTGCTGGTTGGTGAGGACGTGGTGGTGCTGGACGAGGTCGGCCTGCAGCAGTCGACGCCGGCGAGAACCAACGGTCGAAGGCAAAGGATCTCAACGCTCGACAGAGGGAGAGGGGGTACGTAGGACGCGGACCGGCGCCCCCCCGAGTGGCCGTGGTCTCAGGCCGGGGCGCCGTCCTTCGGACGCCAGCCGATCGGGTTATCGAGGTCGTGGAGGCGCCCGCTGTTGTCGGAGATGCCGTAGAGGGCAACGTAGGGGTGGGGTGGCAGCGGCGCGTCGAGTGCGCGGCCTATGAGCGCGCGGCAGTCGCGATGGCTGAGCCAAACCGCGCGTTCAGGTCCTGACTCGGGGATCGCGTCGGTGGGGTTGACGCCGCCGAAGCGGATGCACACGACCTCGGTGCCGAGGTCCGCGGCGTAGCGGCCGAGCGCCTCGACGAAAACCTTGCTGGCGCCGTAGGGGCTGTCGGGGACCGGCTGATCGTCGATCCGTCGCAGAGCTCCCCGCGGCGGCCAGAAGCGGTCGGCATGAACTGAGCTCGCGGCCACCACGCGGGTGACGCCGGCGGCGCGGGCGGCGGTATAGACGTTGTGCGTCATCTGCTGGTTGTCGGGCTCGAGGCGGCCTGAGAGGAAGTTCTCGGTGGTGTCCCAGGCGAGATGAATGACCGCGTCGGCTCCGTCGAGCATGGCGAGCACCTGGTCGTAGTCGCGGACATCGCAGTCGGGCAGGTCGGCGCAGCGCGTCTCCCACCCTGCCAGCGCGCCGGAAATCACCCGGCCGATCACCCCCTTCATCCCGGTGACGACGACGGCACGCACGCGCGTACCGTAACCGTGCGCCAGGCCGCTCGCCGGCGTGATCCGGTCGGCGGTGCGCGGAGCGGTGGAAGCCCGCTCAGCGGGCGCGACGGCTGCCAGGGCCATCGTTGACCGTTGCCGTTGGCGCGTCGCTGACGCGTTCCGTGGTCCGCCAGGCGACCTCGGCGCCGCCGGCTCCATCACCACCGGCCAACTCCTCGACGCGATCCGGGCGTACTACTTCGACGAGGACCCCGACGGCCCGGGAAGCTGGCTTCTCGGAGACCTCGACCGCTGAGTCCGGCGGGTCGCGCCTCGTCCTGCCGCCCCCGGGATATCTACGCCGGTGGCCGGGGCCGGTGCGGACCGGGCCACCGTGCTCGCGGCCCCGTCCCGCGGGGCCGGAGTGCCCGAGTAGCCTAAGCGGCTGATGCCGGAGATCGGAGCCATGCTGCGCGAGGCCCGGATGCGGGCGCACATCGACATCTCGGAGATCGAGTCTGAGACGAAGATCCGCGCCAAGTACCTGCGGGCCCTGGAGAACGAGGAGTGGAACCTCCTGCCCGGCCCGACCTTCGTCAAGAGCTTCCTGCGGACCTACGCCGAGGCCCTCGGCCTCGACGCCAAGCTGATCGTCGAGGAGTTCAAGCTCCGCCACGAGCGACCGTCGGAGTTCGACCTCCAGCCGATCCGGGCCACCGGGGTCGGACGCGAGCGCCGCCCGCGCCCCCGGCCGGCCGTCCCCGGCTGGCTGATCGGCCTCATCCTCGTCGCCGGACTCATCGCCGCCCTCTACGCGCTGGGCAACCGGAACGGCAGCGGCACGAACGCGACCCCCCCGCCCAAGACGGCCGGCACCGCCCACAGCCGGGCCGTCACCCCGCCGGTCACCCGGCCGGCGCGGCGGCGCTCGCGGGTGGTCACCCTGCGCCTCGTCCCCACCGGCTCGGTCTACGTCTGTCTGATCGGGGACGGCCGGCGCCTGATCAACAAGCTCATCCTCACGCCGGGCTTCAAATCACCGGTCTACCGGGCCAAGAAGTTCGAGCTCACCCTGGGCACGGCCAACGTCAAGCTCCACGCCAACGGCAAGGTCCTCTCGGTGCCGCCGGTGAACAACGGCATCGGTTACGAGATGACCGCCTCCGGGCGCACCGTCCTGCCGGTGGGCCGCCGGCCGACCTGCGCATGAGCGCGCGGGCCGGGATCATCGTCACCGGGACCGAGGTGCTCACCGGCCGGGTCAGCGACCGCAACGGGCCGTGGCTGGCCGACCGCCTGCGCGAGCTCGGGGTCGACCTCGCCCAGATCACCATCGTCGGCGACCGTCCGGCCGACATCCTGGCGGCGCTCCACTGGTACGCGGGGCTCGGTGTCGAATTGGTGGTCACCAGCGGAGGCCTGGGCCCGACGGCCGATGACCTGACGGCGGCGGTGGTGGCCGAGTTCTGCGGGCGGGAGGTCGAGCTCGACGAGGCGCTCGAGGCCCGGATCGCCGAGATCCTGCGGCCGATGTCGGCCCGGTGGCCGCGGCTCGACCTGGCGGCCATCCGCGAGTCCAACCGCAAGCAGGCGCTGGTCCCGGTGGGGGCGGCGGTGCTCGAGCCGGTGGGAACGGCGCCGGGGCTGGTGGTGGCGCCGGTCGACCGCGGGCCGACGGTGGTCGTCCTGCCCGGTCCGCCGGGCGAGCTCCAGCCGATGTGGTCGGCGGCCACCGCCACCCCGGCCTTCCGCCGGGCCATCGCCGGGGCGACCACCTACCGCCAGAGGATGCTGCGGATGTTCGGGATCCCGGAGTCGGAGATCGCCGCCACCCTGCGCCTGGCCTCCGAGTCGGGGATCGAGCTCGAGCGCCTGGAGGTGACGACGTGCCTACGGCGGGGGGAGATCGAGATCGTCACTCGCTACGAGCCCGAGGCCGAGGCGACCTACCGGGAGCTCGAGCGGGTGGTCCGCGAGCGCCACGCCGACACCCTATTCTCCGACGACGGCACCTCGGTCGACGAGCAGGTGGCCGGTCTGCTGGTGGCGGCCGGGCTGACCGTGGCGGTGGCCGAGTCCTGCACCGGCGGGCTCCTGGCGGCCCGGCTGACCGACCGGGCCGGCTCCTCGGCATACACATCGGGCGGGGTGGTGGCCTACTCCGACGCCGTCAAGACCGATCTCGTCGGGGTCCCGGCCGATCTGATCGCCGCCCACGGCGCCGTGTCGCCCGAGGTGGGCATGGCCCTGGCCGAGGGCGCCCGGCGGACGCTTGGGGCCGCGGTCGGGGTGGGGGTGACCGGGGTGGCCGGGCCGGGCGGGGGCACGCCGGAGAAGCCGGTCGGGCTCGTCCACGTCGCCGCCGTCCTCGGCCCGGCCGGCGGCCCGGTCGACCGGCGCCTGGCGCGCCGGCTCGACCTCGGGGGTGGGCGGGCCGACATCCGCGACCGGACCACCACCCACGCCATGCACCTCCTGCGCCGGCTCCTCCGCGGGGAGGGCGGGGGCTGAAGGGTGAGCGGGGGGGCGCGGCTGTTCGTGGCCGTCGAGCTGCCCGCGGGCGCCCGGGAGCAGATCGCCGGCTGGGCTCGGCGGGCGGTGCCGGTCGAGGGGGGCGTGCGCCGGCTCGACCCGGCGGCCCTCCACGTCACCCTCTGCTTCCTGGGGACCCAGCCGGTCGCCGCGGTGGGGGAGATCGCCGCCGTGGTCGAGGCCCAGGCCCGGCCGGTCGGTCCGCTCGCCCTGGGAGCGCCGGTCTGGCTGCCCCGGCGGCGTCCGCGGGCCCTGGCCATCGAGCTCCACGACGAGCGCGGGGCGCTCGGCGACCTCGCCGCCGACCTTGTCCGGGAGCTCGGGTCGGCGATCGGCTGGGAGCCCGAGTCGCGGCGTTGGCACCCCCACGTCACCGTGGCCCGGATGCGCCCGGGCGCGACGACCCCCGGCCCGCTCGACCCGACGCCGGCCATCGTCTTCGAGCCGACCGCCCTGACCGTGTTCCGCTCGCGCCTGGAGCCGGACGGGGCCGACTACGAGGCCCTGGCCCGCGTGACCCTGCTCTGGACGGGTGACGGGTGGCAGGGGGCGGGGCACGCCGGCTGAGGGCGGGTGGGCGCTCGCGCGGCGGCGGCGGGCCGGGGCGGGGCGGCGGCGGCGGGCCGGCGGCGGCGGGCCGGCGGCGGCGGCGGCGGAGCGGGGATCGACGGATTCCGTCCGCACCGCCGCTTAACCTGATGCTCCCGAATCTGGCGTAGAGGAGCTTTGAGGATGACCGTGACAGACCAGGACAAGGCCGCCAAGGCCCGCGATGTCGCCCTTGCCGGGGCGCTCACCCAGATCGAGCGCGAGTTCGGCAAGGGCTCGGTGATGCGGATGGGCGATCCCGGGGCCCAGGTGCGGTGCGCCGCCATCCCCACCGGCGCCCTGTCGCTGGACCTGGCCCTGGGCATCGGCGGGGTGCCGCGGGGGCGCATCGTCGAGGTCTACGGCCCGGAGTCCTCGGGCAAGACCACCTTGATCTACCACGTCCTGGCCGAGGCGCAGAAGCTCGGCGGCATCTGCGCCTTCATCGACGCCGAGCACGCCATGGACCCGCTCTACGCCAAGGAGATCGGCGTCGACATCGACGAGCTCCTGGTCTCCCAGCCCGACTACGGCGAGCAGGCGCTGGAGATCGCCGACATGCTGGTGCGCTCGGGGGCGGTCGACGTGGTGGCCATCGACTCGGTCGCCGCCCTGACCCCGCGGGTGGAGCTCGAGGGCCAGATGGGCGACCAGACGGTGGGGGCCCAGGCCCGGATGATGTCGCAGGCGATGCGCAAGCTGGCCGGGAACCTCAACCGGACCCAGACCCTGTGCATCCTGACCAACCAGATCCGCGAGAAGGTGGGGGTGATGTTCGGCTCCCCGGAGACCCAGCCCGGCGGCCGGGCGCTGAAGTTCTACGCCTCCCAGCGTCTGGACATCCGCCGGATCGAGACGCTCAAGGACGGGACCGAGGCGGTGGGCAACCGGGTGCGGGTCAAGGTGGTCAAGAACAAGGTGGCCGCCCCGTTCCGCCAGGCGGAGTTCGACATCGAGTTCGGCAAGGGGATCTCCACCGCCGGGTGCCTGCTCGACCTGGGGATCGAGCACAACATCATCAGCAAGTCGGGCTCGTTCTTCTCCTACGGCGACGAGCGCCTGGGGCAGGGGCGCAGCAACGCCAAGGCCTACATCGACGAGCACCCGGAGCTGGCCAAGGCGGTCGAGGATCGCATCTACGCGACGCTCGGGCTCTCCAAGGATCTCGTCACCCCGATCGAGCCGGGGGCCGGAGCGGGCGCGCCCCCGCCGCCGCTGGGCGAGGCGGCGACGTCGGCCCGGGCCCAGGCCCTGCGCGCCGCGGGGCGGGCGGCCTGAGGCAGCTGAGGGCCATGTCGGCGCCGGCCGAGGCCCTCGACGGGGCGCTGGCCGTCTGCCTGGGCGAGCTCGACCGGCGGGAGCTGACGGTGGCCCAGATGCGGGGGCGCCTCGAGCGGGCGGGCACACCGGAGGCGACCGTCGAGGCGGCGCTCGACTGGCTGATCGAGCGACGCCAGCTCGACGACGCCGGCTACGCCGAGCGCTTCACGGATGACCGGCGGCGCCTCGACGGCTGGGGCGCCGAGCGGATCCGCCGGCGCCTGGAGGCGGCGGGAGTGGACGGCGAGCTGATCGAGGCGGCGCTCGGCGGCCGCGAGCCCGAGGAGGAGCTCGAGGCGGCCCTGGGCATCCTGGCCGCCCGGGTGAAGGGCGGGCAGGGGGGAGAGGGCGAGCACCGGCGGGCCCTCGGCCTGCTCGTGCGGCGGGGGTACGAGCTCGAGCTGGCCGAGCAGGCGGTCCGCCGCCATTTCCGGCCCGACACGAGCTGATCGGGCGGCCGAGGGGGCCGGGGAGGCCGGGGGGCCGGGGAGGCCGAGGAGGGCCGGATGAGCGGTGGCCAGGCGCTGGCGCCGGTCGGCTGAACCCGCCGCCGGGCCGGGGGCGTCGCCGCGGCGGTGAGCGGTTGTCGGCCGCGGGGAGGCGGATCGAGGCAGCTGTCGATTTCGCCACCCTCCGTTCGTCTTAGGGGCGACCATTCGAGAAGGAGGAAGCGATGAAGTACATGCTGCTCATCCACCAGGGCACCACCCCGACGCCGCCCTCGGAGGCGTGGGACCGCCTCTCCGAGGAGGAGAAGGGGGCGGTCTACGGCGCCTACAAGGCGATCAACGAGACGGCCGGAGTCAGCCCCGGCGTCCACCTCCAGCCGCCGGAGACGGCCACCACCGTCCGGGTGGCGGACGGACGGACGCTGACCACCGACGGACCGTTCGTCGAGACCAAGGAGGCCCTCGGCGGCTACCTGATGTTCGAGGCCGAGGATCTCGACGCCGCCATCGAGTTGGCGGCCCAGATCCCGGCGGCGAGGATGGGGGGCGCGGTCGAGGTGCGCCCGATCGTCGAGTGGTAGCGGTCCTCGACCAGGTCTTCCGCGACCAGTGGGGGCACGTCCTCGCCGCCCTGATCGGCTTCCTCGGCGACTTCGACCTCGCCGAGGAGGCCGCGCAGGAGGCGTTCGCGGTGGCCGCCGCGCGCTGGCCCCGCGACGGGGCCCC
>JAXDHJ010000054.1:0-12916 GCA_034664565.1 Solirubrobacteraceae bacterium | reverse complement strand
CATCCGCGTCTCGGTGTTCTGGCGCCTGAGCGCCCCGGATCCGCTCGCGAAGACGCGCCCGGCGAAGTTCGACGCCGCCGACCCGGCCGCCTATCCGGACGGATCGTGGGCGCGCTACGACCAGGTGGTCACGGACGCCCAGGCCCTGGGCGTCGCGGTCAACCTCGACATCACCTCGCCCGGCCCGCTCTGGGCGACCGGCACCCCGGACCGCGCCGACATCGCGGCGACCTACAAGCCGTCGGCCGGAGAGTTCGGCCAGTTCGTCCACGCCGTCGGCACCCGCTACAGCGGCACCTACTCGATTCCCGGCCCGGCGCCGCCGCCGGTCCCCGCCCCGGCCCCGCCGCCGGTCCAGCCGCCGAACCTGCTCCAGCTCCTGCTCGGGATCAACCCCAACGGCTCGGGCAGCAACCCGGCCCCCGTCCCGCCGGCGCCGCTACCGCCGGCCACCGTGCTCCCCCGGGTCGGCAGCTGGTCGATCTGGAACGAGCCGAACCAGGCGGGCTGGCTGACCCCCCAGTGGGCGCCCGACGCCAAGGGCCGGCTGGTCGAGACGTCGCCGGCGCTCTACCGGAGCCTGGTCGACGCGTCCTACGCCCAGCTCCTCCAGACCGGGCATGCGAGCGACACGATCCTGATCGGCGAGACGGCGCCGAAGGGCGTCAACGCCCAGGGCGAGACCCGGGCGATCAAGCCGCTGCGCTTCATCCGCGACCTCTACTGCCTGGACACCGGCAACCACGCCCTGCGCGGGTCGGCGGCCGCCCGCCTGGGCTGCCCGACCACCGCCCGGCTCTCGGCCGCCTTCCCGGCGACGCACCCTGCCCTGTTTCGGGCGACGGGCTGGGCCCACCACCCCTACGAGCTGACCTTCGGGCCGAACGTCCGCCTGGCCGACCCCGACTACATCACCATCGCCAACCTCGGCCGCCTGGGCTCGGTGCTCGACGCCGGGCAGCGGGCGTATCACCGCTCGCGCCGTCTGCCCTTCTACCTGACCGAGTTCGGCTACATGACCAACCCGCCGAGCGACGCCGGGGTGACCCTGACCCAGCAGGCGGCCTACCTCAACCAGGCGGAGTACATCGCCTACAGCAACTCGCGGGTGCGGGACCTCTCGCAGTTCCTGCTCGTCGACTCGCCGCTCATCCCCTGCGTGCACTGCTCGAAGCCGGGGAGCTTCGGCTCGAGCTTCGAGACCGGCCTCGAGTTCGGCGGAGGCCGGCCCAAGCCGAGCTTCGCCGCCTACCGGATCCCCATCTTCCTGCCCCAGCCGGCGGTCAGGCGGGGCGGGTCGCTGCGGGTGTGGGGCATGGTGCGCCCGGCGCTGAACGGCGCCTCCCAGCGGGTCTCGATCGAGTTCCGCCCGGGGAGCAGCGGCGCCTTCAAGCGCCTGGCTCTCGCCCGCACGCGTTCTCACCCGGCCTACCTCGACACCCGGGTGCGCCTGCCGCGCTCGGGTCAGCTGCGCCTGTCGTGGCGGGCGCCGAGCGGGGCCGTGCTGCGCAGCCGCAACGTCAACGCCGTCGCCCGCTGAGGACGCGCTAGCAGCCGGTGGTCGGGTCGGGCGTGGGGATCGGGTAGACCGGCGGGCACTCGACGTAGTTCTGGACGTGGAAGGCGCCGAGGCCGCTGTAGAGCGGGTAGGCGTTGAGGTCGAGGTCCTGGGTGAAGACGGTCGACTTGATGGTGACGTTGTCGCCGATCACCGCGCCCTGGATGGCGCCGCAGACGTCACCGCTGATCAG
Organism: Solirubrobacteraceae bacterium; assembly: GCA_034664565.1. Taxonomy (GTDB): domain Bacteria; phylum Actinomycetota; class Thermoleophilia; order Solirubrobacterales; family Solirubrobacteraceae; genus Palsa-513. Next base: position 11,165 of record JAXDHJ010000054.1, on the reverse strand, counting down.
GAAGAGGACGTTGATGGTGTTGCAGTTGTTGAGCGTGACGGCCGAGGTCGGGGCGTAGACGACGAAGCTCTGGATGGGGGTGGCGGCGGTGAGGCCGGACCCGAGGAGCGGCCGGGAGCCGATGGTCACCGAGGTGTTGTTGTCGTAGCCGCCGCCGTCGCCGACCACGTAGATCTGGAAGCCGCTGGCCCCGGTGGCGCCGGTGGTGTTGGCGATCAGGTTGCCGAGCCCGGAGGTGGCGGTGAAGTTGCCCGAGGCGCCGACCTTGCCGGTGCAGCGGGCGGAGGACGGGCTGTCGATGAAGATGCGCACGGGGGCGGTGGAGCTCGAGTTGGCGGTCACGGTGCTGTTCAGGCCGGCGGTGAAGTTGCAGAACACGTAGTCGCCGGGCGGGATGGCGAGGGTCCCGCCGGCGGGGACGGTGACGGTGTCGTTGGCCGTGCTGTAGTAGGCCCCGAGCGTCCCGAAGTCGGCGCAGTTGGCCTGGCGGGAGACCGAGGCGTCGGCCGCCGGGCAGCTGGCCTTGGCCGGGGAGATGGAGACCGGCGAGCGGGTGAACGACGAGGTCGCCTTGGCGACGTGGGAGAGGGCGATGCCGGCGGTGATCGTCGTGCCGTAGGTGACCGAGCCGAAGAGCCCGCCGCTGAGGTTGGTGTTGGTGAACACGGTGGGGAGGGTGACGCTGCCGTTGGCGCGGGCGTTGCCGTTGAGGGCGGAGGTCCCGACGGTGATGCCGAGGGTGGTCAGCGAGGTCCCGGTGAAGGTGAGGTTGCCGGAGGCCTCGACCGCCTGGAAGGGGTCGACGGGGGCGAGGATGGCCTCGATGCGGCGGGTGGTGTACCCGGAGCTGCTCGAGGTGACGCCGCCGGTGTCGTAACCGACGGAGACGATCTTGGGGTTCAGGGCGATGTGCTGGCCGTTGGCGGCGGCGCCGGGGATGAACCGCGCCTGGTAGTAGCTGTGATCGCCGACCGGGAAGGCGGCCGAACCGGAGGAAGGTTGGCCGGGGCCGCTGGTGTCGGGGCAGACCCCGGCGGCGTCGGCGGCGGCGGTGGCGATCCCGGTGACCTTGAGGTTGACGTCGACGGTGGGGACCACGCAGGCGGTCAGGGTCCCGAGGCCGAGGGGCCCGCCGTTCCATTCGAGCTGCTCGAGGGGGAGCTCGTTCTGCTGGTAGAGGATGGCGCCGATCCCGGCGTCGGCGGCCTGGAGGGCGCGCTTGACGCGGGCGTCGCGGCTGGCGTGACCGCGCGAGCTCAGGGTCTCCCCGAGGGCGGCGGCCCCGGCGGCGAGGGCGATGGCGAGCATGGCCACGGCGACCATGATCACGTAGCCCTCGTCGCCGCGCAGGCGGCGGGCGAGGCGGACGCGCGGGGACCGGCGCGCGGAGCGGAGTCGGGGCATCTCGGTCATCCGATGTTCAGTCCGAGCCGCAGCCCGATCGACGACTGCGGCTGGTTGGAGGGGACGGGGTTGGAGAAGACGGTCGACAGGTAGACCGGTGTGTTGGGGCCGATCGACTTGGAGGTGGTCGAGTTGTCGAGAACGGCGGCGACGGTCACCCGGCGGACGTCGTCGGCCGAGCAGGTGGTGGGCACGCTGGTGTTGGCGAAGGCGGTGGCCCGGGTCAGGCAGGGGACGGTGGCCTGGGTGACGTAGGTGTAGACCGTCGCCGTGGCGCCGCCGGCGCCGGCGACGGGGACCGCGGTGGTCTTGGTGGTGACCCGGCCGGGGGTGGTGGTGTCGATCTCCAGGGGCTCGCCGTTGGTCGGGGCGTTGGCGATCTGGCCGTCGGTGGTGTGGTTGTAGTTGGCCTCGATCAGGTAGGACGGGGCCGCGCTCGACCAGTTGACGATGAAGTCGTTGGGATCGGTGGGGCTGGTGGGGAGCGTGGCGTCGGTCGGGGCCAGCGGCTTGGCGCTCTGGGCGAGGGCGGTGAAGCCGTACTGGGAGACGATGGCCCTGACCTTCTCGATCTGCTGCTGGGCCACCGAGTAGAGCTGAGCCTGGCGCTGGCCGGCGAGCGAGCTGTCGCTGTTCTGGACGAAGGTGGTGGTCATGGCGGCGATGACGACGAGGGAGATGAGCATGGCGACCAGCACCTCGACCAGGGTGAAGCCGCGCTCGTCGCCGGCGATCGACAGTCGCGGGCTCATGCGTAGTTCCTCAGGGTCACGCCGTCCTGGAGGGTGATCGAGTTGTTGGTCCCGGGGAGGGTGGTGGTACCGGTGTGGTCGTTGAGGTTGAGGACGGAGGCCTGGACGCTGATCGACACATAGGCGGGGTTGGCGGTGGCGGCGGCGCCGGCGCTCGAGGTCCCGGTGAAGGTGGCGCCGGTCACCCCACGGATCTGGGGTATGGCGCTGCCGGCGCCGACGGCCCGGGTGCAGGTGGCGGCCACGGTGCTGCAGGTCCAGACCACGTGCGAGCCGGCCGCCGAGGGGCTGCCGGCGATCGGCAGGTAGAAGGAGGCGGTGGCGGTGGTGGCGGTGCTGGAGAGGGCCACCGGGGTGGTGTCGGCGCCCGAGGAGTCGGTGATGTACTGGGCCTCGCGGAGGTCGTGGGTGAGCTGGGCGAGGCCGACCTGGGCCTCGCGGGCGGCGACCGAGCGGCTGGAGACGGTGTTCTGCTGGTTGAGGGAGACGATGATGAAGCTCATGGGTCCGCCGACGACGATCACGGCGAGGGCCATGGCGAGGAGGGTCTCGTTGAGGGTGAACCCGGCCTCGCCGCGGAGCCGGCGCCGCAGGGCGCGCAGGCGGCGGGGGTGAGCCGATGCCTCGGGGGAGTCCGCGGGCCCGTCATTGCTTGCGATCACAGCCGATCCCGCCTCAGAGCTCGTGTTGGCTTGGCGCCGGTCGCCCCCTTTCTCGGGGGGCGTCCGGCCTGGGGTGTTTGTCGGCGCCGGCCGGGACGGGCTTGAGTGGGCCGGAGGGGCCCGCCAACATTCGTCGAGGCCGGTCCCGGGGGTCGGGGCCCCGCCCCGGGCGCCGCCGGTCTAGTCTGGGGGTAGGCAAAGCGAGAGACGAGAGGATGCACCGGGCATGACGGAAGCAAACGTGATCACCGCCGCCGGGCTGAGCGCCCTGACCGCCGAGTTGGCCGGCCTGGAGGGAGAGAAGCGTCGGGAGATCGCCGAGCGCATCAAGACCGCGCGCGAGTGGGGCGACCTCAAGGAGAACAGCGAGTACCACGACGCCAAGAACGACCAGTCGCACCTGGAGACGAAGATCGCCAGGCTGCGGGAGCGGATCTCCCGCTCGGAGATCATCGAGCCGCCGGAGGGCGACGGGGCCGTGGCCTTCGGCTCGGTGGTGGTGGTGGCCGACGAGTCGGGGACCGAGCAGACGTGGACCATCGTCAGCTCACACGAGGCGGCGCCCAAGGAGGGCCGCCTGTCGATCGAGTCGCCGGTGGCCCGGGCGCTGACCGGCCGGCGGGCCGGAGACCAGGCATCGATCCCACTGCCGCGCGGGTCGCGCACCCTGACCGTGCTCAGCGTCTCCTAGCCCGGCCCCGGGGCTACCCGCGGGATTTCTTGGGAGCGCCTTCGGGTCGCCGGGGGGTGGGCGGCGGGGTCGCCCGGGCCGGGTCGTCGGCCACGGTGGCGCCGTAGGTGAGGCTGGCGGTGCGGTAGACGCACTGGTACTTGGTCAGCGCTCCGCGGGCGGTCTGGGCGGTCGGCCGGAAGAGGTCGGTGCAGGCTCCGTGCAGGCGGCTGGCCCGCCAGGCGGTGCTCGGGTCGAGGGACACGGCGAGGGCCGGGGCCCAGGTGGGGACGGCGAGGGCGACCACGTCGCCGGGCTCGACCGGGAGGGGACGGGTCAGCTCGAAGGTCATGGTGCGGCCGAAGTAGGGAGCGAGGGCGACCAGGGGACCGGCGTCGGTGACCCGGAAGCGATAGGCCGCGCCCTGGTGGAGGATGACGAGCCCAGCGCGCGCCGGGCCGTGGGCCACCCCGTCGAAGAAGGAGACCTGCCCGGGGGTGAGGGCGGCGAGCTCGATGCTCCAGCTCGTCACCCGCCCGGGACGTTTGACCACCATGGCGTTGTGGCGTCCGGTGAGCGAGGCCTGGAAGCCGGTGGTGGCGGTGATCACCTGGCAGGGCGCACCGGGGCAGCTCGGGGCGTGGGAGGCCGAGGAGCCGGCCAGGCCGAGGCGCTCGAGGCCGGCGGCGCAGGCCGGACCGGCGGCGGCGAGGACGCCGGCCACGGTGAGGCCGCCGAGCACGGCTCGGGCTCGCCACCGGCGCCGATGTGGTGAATCCGTTTGGTCTGCGGCCACAGCACCCCTCCCGAAGGTGCCCCGACGAGCCTCGGGGCGGCAAGCATCATGCCAGCGCGAAGCCGCCCGCGCCGGACTGGGCGCAGGTTTGCGACCACGGCGATGCGGGGAGACCGGCGGCGATGCGGGAGCTCCGTTGCCGATAGCAGCCTTGCTCGACGTCGACGGGACGCTGGTCGACACCAACTACCAGCACGCGCTGGCGTGGTTTCGCTCCTTCCGCGACCACGACATCACCATTCCCATCTGGCGGCTTCACCGTCACATCGGGATGGGCGGCGACCAGCTCGTCCCGGCGGTGGCGGGGGAGCGGGTGGCAGAGGAGCTCGGCGAGGATCTGCGCGACGGCGACCATCGCCACTTCCGCAAGATGATGGAGGAGTGCCAGGTCATGCCCGACGCCCGGCGGCTGATCGAGGTCCTCCACGAGCGGGGCGCGGAGATCGTCCTGGCCAGCTCGGCCAGCGAGGAGGACCTCGGCCACTACCGGGCCATGCTCGACGCCGACGACCTCATCCACGACGCCACCTCGAGTGCCGACGTCGAGCAGACCAAGCCCGAGCCCGACCTCATCCTCGCCGCCATGAAGAAGGTGTCCGAGCCGGAGCGGGCGGTGCTGGTCGGTGACTCGACCTGGGACTGCGAGGCGGCGCGACGGGCGGGAATCGAGTCGATCGGCCTGCTCACCGGGGGCTTCGCCGAGTCCGAGCTGCGGGAGGCGGGAGCGAGCGCCGTCTTCGAGTCGATCGCCGATCTCATCGCGGCCATCGACGAGACGCCGCTCGCCGGCTGAGCTGCCGGGTCAGGCGGCGAGGGGCCGGGTCGCCGGCTCGGCGGCGGGGCGGGATTCGATGATCACCCGGCAGGGCCGCTCGCGCAGGAGGGTCTCGAGGGTGGAGCCGAGCACGACATCGGCGCGGCGGCGGGAGGGGACGGGGATGACGATGGCCACCGCCTTGCGCCGGCGGGCCTCGTCGATGATGCGTCGGGCCGTCTGCCCGGGGCGGACCTTCTCCCAGTGGCCGTCGATGCCTCGGCGGCCCTTGATCCGGGCCGACTCGATGATGCTCTGGGCGGCGAGCTCCTGCTCGGGCAGGCGGGCGTCGATGGGGATCGAGGCGGGGACCTCGATGAAGACGAGCACGTGGATGCTGCGCCGGCGGTGGGAGGCGAGCTTGAGGGCGGTGCGCAGGGCGTCGGGGTGGAACTCGTTCTGGTCGTAGACGAGGAGGACCGAGTCGTATTCGATCTCCCGGTCGGTGGCCGCCCGCGGGGTCTGGACGCGGGTGGTGGTGACCAGGTCGAGGCCCTGGCGGCGGCGATAGACGACGTAGACGCCGATGCCGAGGGTCAGCCAGCCGACGCCGGTGAGGGCCACCGCGGTGTGGAGCGCGGTGACGGCGAGGAAGGCCATGCCGGTGCCGAGGCCGCCGAGCACGGCGAACAGGGGCAGCTCGCGGCCACGGACGCGCAGCGTCCCGGGACCGCGGTAGGGCCGCTCGCGGTCGGGCTCCTTGAGGCGGAGCCGGATCACCGCGAGGTGGGCGATGGTGAAGGAGAGCATGGCCCCGAAGGCGTAGAGGTAGCCGAGGAAGTCAGCCTTGCCGGGGACCAGGGTGACGCAGGCGATCGCCCCGAAGATGAGGATCCCGATCCACGGGGTGCTGAAGCGGGGATGGAGCTGGCGCAGGCGGTCGGGCACCTGGCGGTGGAGGCCCATGGAGTAGACGAGGCGGGAGACGCCGATGATGCCGGCGTTGGCGGCGATGAAGAGGATGGTCGCCGCCAGGAGGCCGACGTAGAGCTGGCCGGCCTGCTGGAAGACCCCGAGGTGGAGGTGCTTGACGATCCCCAGCACCGGGTCGCCGGCGAACCCACCGTGGGCCTCGTCGACGCCGAGGAGGGTGACGTAGCGGCCGTCGGGCCCGCGGTGGACGGGCAGGGCGGAGAGGGCGACGATGGGCAGGGCGGCGTAGATGGCGAAGACGGCGATCACCACCCGGTTGATCGCCCTGGGGATGGTGTGAGCCTCGTCGCGGGCCTCCTCGGCCATGTTGGAGATGGTCTCGATGCCGGTGTAGGCGATCATCCCCAGGGGGATCGCCACCAGGAAGTCGTGCCAGCTCGGGGCGAGGCCGAAGTGGACGTTGGCGGCCAGGGTGTGGGGCGAGAAGACGAGGGCGAAGCCGACGACGACGAGCAGGAGCTGGGTGGCGAAGTCGGTGACGGCGAGCACGATGTTGAGGCTGGCGGCCTCGCGGACGCCGACGACGTTGATCAGGGAGAGGACGACGATGACGCCGATGCCGAAGAAGATGTCCCCGGGCGAGTGGCGCAGGGCGTGCCAGAACAGGCCGCCGAGGTAGTGGGGCACGAAGAACGCCGAGATGGCGATGGTGATCACGTAGTTGAGCATCTGGGCCCAGGCGGCGAAGAACGACCAGAACTCGTTGAAGGCGTGCCGGGCGAAGCTCGAGGAGCCGCCGGCCTCGGGGTACATGGCGGTGGCCTCGGAGTAGGTGGCGGCGGTGAGGTAGAAGATCACCCCGGTGATGACGAAGACGATCGGGGTGAGGCCGAGGGCAAAGGAGGCGACCAGGCCGAGGGCGTAGTAGATCGACGAGCCGACGTTGCCGTAGGCGGTCGAGAAGAGGGCGTTGACGCCGAGTACGCGCTGGAGTCCGGGTCGGCGCAGCTCGGCCATTGGCGCCAGTGTAGGCCCGGGCTGCCCGCCGGCGCCCCTGCCCGCGGCGCCGAGCCACTGCCTCGCCGATCGGCGGCCGCGCCCCGGCTGGCGGCGGCCGCCGGGCGAATCAGATCAGGCTGTCACCCTTGGGCGGGAGGATCCACAGCTTGCGGGCCATGGTGTCGATCGTCTCCGGGTCGAGCTGGTCGACCTGGGCGACGTTGCCCGCCTCCATGACCCGGACCAGGTCGGCCCAGGCCCGGGCGACCGGCATGACCCGGCTCATTCCCCAGCCGGCGACGCCCTTGAGCTCGGCGGCCTGGGTCCGGGCATCCCCGATGGTGACCTCGCCGAAGGTCTTGTTGACACCGCCGATGTGGATCGGACGGGGCAGGGGATCCTCGCTCATCGCCCAAGCCTACCCGGCCCCGGCTCGACGGTCGGGTCTCGTAGACTTCCGGCCGTGGCGCGGATTCCCCTGGCGATAGAGATCGAACGCGAGGATCACGAGGAGGGCGTCCTCCTGAAGATCGGCGGCCGGGTCGACAAGTCGACGGGCGGCGACTTCGTGGCGGCGCTGCGCGAGGCCGAGGAGAGCGACGCCGAGGCCATCCTCGTCGACCTCAGCCGGGTCGAGCTCATGAACTACAGCGGGCTGACTCTGCTCTATGAGGCCCACAAGCGCCAGCTCGAGAATGGGGGGCGCCTGCGGGTGGTGGCCTGCTCCCTCCAGGTCCGCAACCTGTTCGCCATGTCCGGGGTCTACGACCGCTTCATGGGCGACCCGGCCAGCCCGACCTAGCCGTCGGGGGGCTCCTCCCCGGGTCCCGGGTGGTGGTCGCGGGGCTGCTCGAAGTCGACGTCGACGGTCTCGAAGCCCTTGTGGCGCTCGGTCTCGGCGTAGGAGGTGTAGGTGCGCTCGTCGGCCGCGGTCAGCCGGACGTTGTCGGTGAAGGGGGTGAGCAGCGACCGGGGCCAGAGGCTGCGCTGGGAGACGACGTTGATCTCGGCGGCGAACACGGTCATCGTGGCCAGGAGGTAGATCCAGGCGATCAGGCCGAGCACGGCGCCGAACACCCCGTAGGCCTGCTGGCTGCCCTTGAGCTGGGCCACGTAGTAGGTGCCCAGGAGCTGGATCGCCTCCCACCCGAGGCCGGCGATGACGGCGCCCAGGCGGAGGCAGCGGGTGGGTATGGCCGGGCTGGTGAGGACGCGGAAGGCGAAGAGGAAGAGGCCGACGTTGGCCATGGCGACGAGGCCGATGGCGGCGATCCGGGCGCCGGTCCCCACCGTGGCCCCGTAGCTGTCGGCTCCGGTGGAGACCCCGGAGGCCACGGTGGTGATGAGCACGCCGACGCCGAGGGCGCCGAGGAGGATGAGGCTGCGCAGGCGCGACTTCAACGGGTTCGGCCGCTCGTTGCGGGGGACCGCCCACACCTTGTTGAAGGCGTGCTGGGTGGCCTGGGCGGCGCCGATGCTTCCGTAGAGGGTGCCGACGATGCCCACCGCCAGGCCGGTGCCGCTCCCCCCCACCATGCGGTTCTTGGGGGTGAGGGCGTCGCCGACCACCGGGAACTGGCCGAGGGCCGAGTTGAGCAGCTGGCCCTGGAGGTGGGCGTCGCCGTGGAGGACGAAGCCGAGGATGGTGAGCAGGAGCAGGAGGAGGGGGAAGATGGAGAGGAACCCGTAGTAGGTGATCAGGGCCGCCAGGTAGCCGCCCTGGTCGTCGGCGAACTTGTAGATCACCGCCAGGGGGAAGCCGATCCAGCGGTGGGTCCGCTGGTAGTGGTCGAGGGCGTCGACGAGGCGGTGGGGCTTCTTCGGCGCCGGCCGCATCCCGTCGACCGGGCGAGGCTCCTCGCCTACGGCAGCCACGCCGCCTGCGCGGGCGTCGGAGGCGAAACGGGGGCCATGGCGCCCAATCTACCCGCCGCCCGCCCGGTCTACGCGCCGGCCGCGCCGCCGCCGCCGGCCCGCCGGGGCCGGCCGGCCGGGCGGGCGACGGATGGGGCGGGTGGCTAGGCGGCGGCGGGCGCCGGCTCGCCCGCGCGCGTCGACTCGGCCTGGGCCCGGCTGTCGCGGGAGGAGATGAGCAGGGCAGCGAGGATGGCCCCGGCGACGGCGAAGGCGGCCCCGACGAGGAAGGCCCGGTCGAAGCCCTTGGTCAGGGCGACCAGGGGGTTGTGCTCGCCGCCGAGGGCCAGCGACTTGGTCTGGCTGTTGGCGATGGTGGCGAGGATGGCCAGGCCGAGGGCCCCGCCGATCTGGGTCGAGGCGTTGATCAGCCCCGAGGCTAGGCCGGCCTCCCGCGGCGAGGTGCCGATCACCGCGGCGATGGTCACCGGCACGAAGGAGAAGCCGAGGCCGACGGCGGCCAGGATCGACGGGCCGAGGATGTCGTGGACGTAGGAGCCACCCGGCCAGTGGACGCGTGAGAACCAGACGAGGCCGCCGGCGATCAGGAGCATGCCGGTGACGAGGATCGGCTTGACGCCGAAGCGGGTGACCAGGGCCGAGGCGGCGCCGGCCGAGAGGATGATGCCGACGGCCAGGGGCAGGTAGGCCAGGCCGGCCTTGAGCGCCGAGTAGCCGAGCACCCCCTGGACGTAGAGGGAGATGAAGTAGAACATCGAGAACAGCGACATCCCGATCAGAAGGCCGACGACGTTGGCTCCCCGCAGGGTGCGCAGGCGGAAGATCGAGAATGGCATCAGCGGGTGCGACTGGCGGCGCTCGATGACGAGGAAGGCGGCGATGAGGGCGGCCGCCCCGGCCAGCTTGGCCAGGGTCGCCGTCGAGCCCCAGCCGACGTTGACGGTGTCGACGAGGGCGTAGACGAGGAGGCTGAGGCCGGCGGTCACGGTGATCGCCCCCGGGACGTCGAACGACGCTCCGGCCTCGTGGGCCCGGCTCTCGAGGAGGATGCGCGGCGCGAGGGCGGCGGCGGTGAGGCCGATGGGGACGTTGACGAAGAGGACCCACTCCCAGCCGAGGCCGCTGGTGAGGATCCCGCCGAGGAGCACCCCGGCCGCCCCGCCGGCACCGGCGACCGCCCCCCAGACACCGAGCGCCCGGTTGCGCTCGGCCCCCTCGGCGAAGGTGGTGGCGAGGATGGAGAGGGCGGCCGGGGAGATGATCGCCGCCCCGAGGCCCTGTGCCGCCCGGGCGATGAGCAGCCAGCCCTCGGACTGGGCCAGACCGCCGGCCAGGGAGGCGAGGGAGAAGAGGATGAGGCCGGAGATGAACATGCGCCGGCGGCCGAGGAGGTCGGCGAGTCGGCCGCCGAGGAGGAGGAAGCCGCCGAAGGTCAGGGTGTAGGCGTTGACCACCCAGGAGAGGTTGGCCGTCGAGATGTGGAGGCTGGCCCGGATCGTCGGGAGGGCGACGTTGACGATCGAGGCGTCGATGACGATGACGAACTGGGTCATCGCCAAGAGGAGGAGGGCGAGGTTCTTGGCCCGCGGGGTGGCGAGCGAGGCGGGGGCGGGAAGGGTTTCGACGGTGTTCATGGAAGCTGACCTCCGGTTCCGGTTTGCCTCGCGGAGGATACGGAACTATAATTCCGCTTGTCAAGGCGTTCGAGGAGAAAGTTCTGTCATGAGCCTCACCCAGCCGGCCGGGGAAGCCGGCGAGCAGGTCGACGAGCGTCCGCTCCGAGCCGATGCCCGGCGCAACCGCGAGCGCATCCTCCAGGGCGCCCGGGAGGCGTTCTCGGCCCTGGGGGCCGAGGCGCAGATGGACGAGGTCGCCCGCCGGGCCGGGGTCGGCGTCGGCACCGTCTACCGCCACTTCCCGACCAAGGAGGCGCTGCTGAGCGAGCTCGTCCGCCAGAAGCTGACCACCATGAGCGCCAACGCCCGCCTGGCGCTCGAGGTCGGGGGCGAGCCCTTCGGGGTATTCGCCGACCTCCTACGCCGCAACGCCGCCCTGGCCGCCCGGGACGCCGCCCTCCAGCACGCGATGCTCGGGGCCGGCGAGCGGGTCTGGGCCCAGGCCCGGCCCGAGGAGGAGGAGCTCCTCGGCCTGACCGACGAGCTCATGGGCCGGGCCCAACGGACGGGCACCATGCGGGCCGATGTCAGCGCCACCGACATCCCCATGCTGATGTGCGGCCTGTGCGCGACCATGACCCATACCGGCCCGGGCTTCGACTGGCAGCGCCACCTCGAGCTCATCCTCGACTCCCTCCGGGCCC
>JAXDHJ010000053.1:0-15239 GCA_034664565.1 Solirubrobacteraceae bacterium | reverse complement strand
CCCAAGGGGACGATGGACAAGTACCTCGTCTGCAACGCCGACGAGTCCGAGCCCGGGACGTTCAAGGACCGCGAGCTCATGCAGAAGAACCCCCACCTCCTGATCGAGGGCATCGTCATCGCCGCCCACGCCGCCGCCATCAACCAGGCGTTCATCTACATCCGCGGCGAGTACGAGCAGCAGGCCCAGATCCTCGACCGGGCCCTCGCCGAGGCCTACGCCGCCGGCTACCTCGGCGAGCGGATCCTCGGCACCGAGCTCTCCCTTCCCCTCGTCCTCCACCGCGGGGCCGGCGCCTACATCTGCGGCGAGGAGACCGGGCTGCTCGACTCCCTCGAGGGCAAGCGCGGCAACCCCCGGCTCAAGCCGCCCTTCCCGGCCAACCAGGGCCTCTACCAGGGACCGACCCTGATCAACAACGTCGAGACCCTGGCCACCGTGCCCTACATCATCAAGATGGGCGGGGCCGGCTACGCCAAGCTCGGGACCGAGACCTCGACCGGGACCAAGCTCGTCTCCGTCTCCGGCCACGTCCAGCGCCCCGGCAACTACGAGGTCGAGCTCGGGACCTCCTCCCGCGAGATCATCTTCGACCTGGCCGGCGGCCCGCCCCCCGGCCGCGAGGTCAAGCTCTGGTTCCCCGGCGGATCGAGCTCGCCGGTGCTCACCGCCGAGGATCTCGACATCCCCTACGACTTCGACTCCCTGGCCAAGGCCGGCTCGATGCTCGGCTCCGGGGCGATCATCGTCGTCGACGACTCGACCCCCGTCCTCGACGTCGCCCTCAAGCTGGCCAAGTTCTACCGCCACGAATCCTGCGGCAAGTGCACCCCGTGCCGGGAGGGGACCAACTGGACGGTCCAGATGCTGCTGCGCATCCAGAGCGGCGAGGCCACCCCCATGGACCTCGACATCATGGCCTCGGTCCAGGAGCACATCATCGGCAACTGCCTCTGCGTCCTCGGCGACGCCATGGCCATGCCGATCGGCTCGATGATCAAGAAGTTCCGCCCCGAGTTCGAGGCCCACATCGAGGCCATGCAGCTCGAGGGCGATCTCGCCTCCGACACCGCCCTGGTCGCCCAGGGAGCCCTCTAGCCCGCCTGCCTGTGCCCCGGCCGCAACGCCAGACCATCACCTTCTCCATCGACGGCCTCGAGGTCGAGGCCCCCGAGGGCGTCATGCTGGCCGACGCCGCCAAGTACGGCGACATCGAGATCCCCGTCTTCTGCTACGAGCCCAAGCTCGGCGCCCCGGTCGGCGCCTGCCGGATGTGCCTGGTCGAGATCGAGGGGATCCCCAAGCTCCAGACCGCCTGCTCCTCCCCGGTCAAGGACGGCATGGTCGTCCACACCCAGACCGCCCGGGTCAAGGAGGCCCAGCAGGCGATCGTCGAGTTCCTCCTCATCAACCACCCCCTCGACTGCCCGGTCTGCGACAAGGGCGGCGAGTGCCCCCTCCAGGACATCACCTTCGGCTGGGGGCCCGGCCGCTCGCGCTTCATCGAGCCCAAGCGCCACTTCCGAAAGCCCCTCGAGCTCTCGCCCCTGATCGCCATCGACCGCGAGCGCTGCATCCTCTGCTACCGCTGCGTCCGCTTCTCCCAGGAGCTCGCCGAGGACTACCAGCTCGTCCTCCTCGAGCGGGGCGCCCACACCTTCGTCGGCACCTTCGACGGCCATCCCTACGTCGCCCCGTTCAGCGGCAACATCATCGAGCTCTGCCCGGTCGGCGCCCTCACCTCGATCCCCTACCGCTTTCGCGCCCGGCCCTGGGACATCGAGGGCGCCGGATCGGTGTGCACCCTCTGCCCCGCCCAGTGCAACACCGAGCTCACCGTCCGCGACGACCGGGTCATGCGCGTCCTCGACCGCCACCACGAAGGCGTCGACGACGGCTGGCTCTGCGACAAGGGCCGCTTCGCCTACCAGGCCATCCACGTCGACGAGCGGATCATCGAGCCCATGCTCCGCGACCCCGACGGCGAGCTGCGCCCGGCCGGCTGGGACGAGGCCCTCGCCCGGGCCCGGGAGCTCCTCGCCGGCGCCGGCCAGCGCGCCGCCGGCCTCGCCGGGCCGGCCGCCACCAACGAGGAGGGGATGCTCCTCGCCCACCTCCTCCGCCAGGCCCTCGGCTCCCCCCACCTCGACTCCCGCCCCGGCGGGACGGTCGACGTCGACGCCATGCGCCGGCTCACCGCCCCCGCCCTCCAGGCCGCCGTCCCCGACCTCGAGTTCGCCCACGCCGTGCTCGTCCTCGACTGCGAGCCCGTCGACGACGCCCCCATCCTCGAGATGCGCATCCGCAAGGGGGTCAGGCGCAATAACGTCAAGCTCGCCCTCGCCACCAGCCGCCCCAGCGCCCTCGATCCGATCGCCGCCGCCCGCCTCCGCTTCGCTCCCGGTCACGCCACCGCCCTCCTCGCCGGCCTCCGCGGCGTCCTCGCCGGCTCCGGCGACCTCGACGCCCTGGCCGCCGCCGCCGGCTGCCCCGCCGCGGAGCTCGCCGGCCTGGCCGAGGTCCTCGCCGGAGCCGAGGAGGTCGTCGTCCTCTACGGCGAGCGCCTCCTCGACGGCAGCGGCTCCATCGTCGGGGGCGGCGGGGGCGGCGCCGCCGAGCGCCTGCTCGGCCTGGCCGGCGACCTCGGCCTGGCCGACCGCGCCGGGGCCGGGCTGCTGGGGATCCCCGACGGCGCCAACGGCCGCGGCCTGCGCGAGGTCGGCGTCCTGCCCAACGCCGGCCCCGGCCTCGACCACGCGGCCGAGCTCGGACGCGACGCCGCCGCCATCGCCCGCGGCCTGGCCGACGGCGAGCTCGACGTCGTCTACCTCCTCGGCGGCGACCCCCTCCGCAGCCATCCCGCCCGCCAGGTCTGGGAGGCCGGCCTCGAGACCGGGCGGGTCATCGCCCACGCCGCCTTCCTCACCGAAGGCATCCGGGCCCACGCCGACGTCGTCTTCCCCGCCGAGTCGGCCGCCGAGAAGGAGGGGACGGTCACCCATCCCGACGGCCGCCTCCAGCGACTGCGCCCGGCCATCGGGCGGCCGGGCACCGTGCGCGCCGAGTGGCAGGTCCTGGCCGAGCTCGCCCGCCGCCTCGGCGCCGACCCCGGCCTGCCCACCATCTCCCGGGCCAGCGAGCGCCTGTTCGCCACCGTCCCCTTCTACGGCGGCCTGACCCTCGAGGAGATCGGCGGGCGCGGCGTGCGCTGGCCGGCCCGCGACGGCGCCCCTGAGCTGCTGCCCGCCCACGGCGCCGGCGCCGGCGGCGGCCCGGGCGGGGGAGGCGCCGGTGGTGGGCCGGGGGACGCCGGTGCCGAGGGCGCCGGCGGCGGGGCCGGAGCAGGCGGCGAGGCCGGCGCGGGCGGCGAGGCCGGCGCGGCCGGCGCGGCCGGCGCGGGCGGCGCGGGCGAGGGCGACGGCCCGGCGGAGGTGCCGGTCACCCGATCGAACGTCCTGGCCGCGCCGGGGGCCCGCCTCCTGCTTGGGAACTACCGCTCGATCTGGGCGGCCCCGGAGGTCGAGGTCTCCCCGGCGCTGAAGTTCCTGGCCCGCGAGCAGCGGGTCGAGCTCTCGCCGCTGGACGCGGCGCGGCTGGGGCTGCGCCAGGGCGAGGAGGTGCTGGTCAGCGCCGGCGCCGATCAGCAGGTCAGGGGGCGGGCCGAGCTGCGCAATGCCGTGCCGGAGGGCCGGGTGTTCCTGGAGACGGGGATCGGCGAGAACGGCGCCAACGTGCTCGAGGGCCCGCTGGTCTCGGTGCACCGGGCGACGAGCACCAACGGGGCCGGATCGGGCGGCCCGGCGGCCCGAGCGCGAGCATGAGCCAGGGGATGCTGGCCACCGTCGGCTACTACGAGCCGTGGTGGATCCAGATCATCAAGGCGGTGGTCATCTTCCTCGTCGGGCTCCAGATGGTGCCGCTGGTGCTGATCGCCGAGCGCAAGCTCCTCGGCCGCTTCCAGGGCCGCTACGGCCCCAACCGGGTGGGGCCGTTCGGGATGCTCCAGCCGATCGCCGACATCATCAAGCTGGCCACCAAGGAGCAGTCGCGACCGACGACGTCGATCGGCTTCCTCTACGTCCTGGCCCCGGTGATCTCGATCATCACCGCCGGCGCCGCCTTCGCCATCATCCCCTTCGGCGACACCCAGGACATCTTCGGGACCCGGGTCGGCCTCTACGGCCTCGACGTGAGCATCGGGCCGCTCTACGTCTTCGCCTTCGGGGCCATCGCCTTCTACGGGCTGATGCTCGGGGGCTGGGCCTCGGGGTCGAAGTACTCGTTCCTCGGGGCGATGCGGGCCGCGGCCCAGCTCATCTCCTACGAGGTCTCCCAGGGCCTGGCCCTGGCCGGGGTGGTCATCACCGCCGGGACGCTGTCGCTGACCGGGATCGTCCACGCCCAGGCGGGCATGTGGTACGTCATCCCCCAGTTCGTCGGCTTCCTCGTGTTCCTGACCGCCGGCTTCGCCGAGACCAATCGGGCGCCGTTCGACCTGGTGGAGGCCGACGCCGAGCTGGTGGCCGGCTACAACACCGAGTACGGCGGGGCCCGGTTCGCGTCGTTCTTCTTCGCCGAGTACCTCAACGTGATCGTCGTCTCCGGCCTGGCGGTCACCCTGTTCCTCGGCGGCTGGCAGCTGCCCTTGGGAATCGACCCGCCCGGATGGTGCGACCCGCTGATCGTCCTGGCCAAGATGCTGGTGTTCATCGTCTTCTTCATCTGGATCCGCGCTACGCTGCCCCGCCTGCGCTACGACCAGCTGATGAGCTTCGGCTGGAAGGTGCTGCTCCCCCTGGCCACCGTCAACACACTGGTCACGGCGATCGTCGTGGTGGCGACCGACTGATGACCGAGCAGGAGGACTAGCTAGACCATGTGGACCCCGGGAGAGGACCAGCTCATCGTCCAGCGGGCGCCGAAGCCCGGCGCCGGCGGGGCCTACCGGGCGTTCGGGGAGACCCTGCGCGGCCTGAAGACGACGCTGAGCCACGTGGCCAAGGGGATCAACACCATCCAGTACCCGGAGCAGAAGGTGCCGGTCTACCCGCGCTTCCGCGGCCGCCACAAGCTCCACCGCTTCGAGGACGGCCTGGAGAAGTGCGTCGGCTGCTCGCTGTGCGCGGCGGCCTGCCCGGCCGACTGCATCCGGGTGGTGGCGGCCGAGAACACCGAGGAGCACCGGATCTCGGCCGGCGAGCGCTACGCCGCGGTCTATGAGATCAACATCAGCCGGTGCATCTTCTGCGGCTACTGCGAGGTGGCCTGCCCGTTCGACGCCATCACCATGGGCCACGACTTCGAGATGTCCGACTACAAGCGCAGCGACCTCATCTTCACCAAGGAGATGCTGCTCGCCGAGCCGGTGGAAACGACGCCGTTGCGGCAAGAGGGGGAGTAGTTGTCCACCGTCCTGTTCTTCGTCGCCGCCCTCGGCGCGCTCACCGGCGCGATCGGGGTGATCACCATCGAGAACCCGTTCTACACGGTCCTCGCCCTGGTCAGCCACCTGATCTCCCTGGCCGCCCTCTTCCTCCTGCTCAGCGCCGAGTTCATCGCCGCCGCCCAGGTCGTGGTCTACGCCGGGGCGGTGATGGTCCTCTACACCTTCGTGGTCTCCTACGTCGGCGGGCAGGACGCCCAGCCCCGGCTCGGTGAGCCGCTCGGGCGCCCGCCGGGCCGGGCCATGACGGTGGCCGCCTGGGCGTGCGGCGGGGCGCTGGTGCTCGAGCTCGGCATCGCCGTGCTCGGATCGGCGCTGAAGTCGATCAACACGCGGGGGGCGCCGATCCCCCCCGGCTTCGGCCAGCCGGCCCAGATCGGCGACCTGCTGCTGACCCACTTCCTCGCCCCCTTCGAGATCGCCTCCTACCTGCTGCTGGTGGCCGCGGTCGGGGCGGTGGTCCTCGCCCGCCGGCGCGGGGGGATCGGCGACGACGACGGGATCCCCGTCTTCTCCGCCATGGACATCTTCCGCCCGCCGCCCCCGGGCACGGGGACGATGGCCGAGGGGGCCGGGCGCCGGGAGATCACCCGCGAGGAGCCGGCGGCCGAGGGGGCCGGGCGCGGGGAGATCACCGGCGAGGAGCCGATGGCGGTGGGGGCCGGGGGCCGGGAGACCACCCGCGGGGAGCCGGTGGCCGAGGGGGCCGGGGGCGGGAAGATCACCGGCGAGGAGCCGGTGGCATGAGCATCGAGTGGTACCTCGTGGTCTCGGCCCTGATCTTCGCTATCGGGGCCGGCGGGGTGGTGACCCGGCGCAACCCGCTGGTCATCCTCCTCTGCCTCGAGCTGATGCTCAACGCGGCCAACCTGGCGCTGATCGGGTTCTCGCGGATGTGGGGCAACGCCGACGGCCAGGTGTTCGCCCTCATCGTCATGGTGGTGGCGGCCTGCGAGGTGACGGTCGGCCTCGGGGTCATCGTCGCCATGCACCGGCGGCGGCTGCCGATCGACGTGGATGAGTTGAGGGAGCTCCGCGGTTGAGACCGCGCGGTCGCTCGCGGGGGCTCGGCCCCAGCTCCCTCTGCGAGCGCGTGCGCTCGCGGGGGCTGAGCCCCGGCTCCCTCCGCGCGATCTCAACCGCGTCGCAGCGGATTCGACTCGGCGTCACCTCAACCGTGTCGCGCAGGACGACGGCTGGCGTCACCCGTTTGCTCCCAGGGGCGACGCAGCTCGACGGACTCGGTCACCCGGAAGGTTCGCCCCGGTTCGCTCCGGGCGATGCGACGCTCGTCAGGCGGGGGGCGCGGTGAGCACCACCTGGGCCTGGCTGTGCCTGGCGGCGCCGCTGCTAGGCGTGCTGCTGATCGCACCGGCGTTCAAGGCCCTGCCGGGTCGCACGGCGGGGTGGTTGGGGACGGCGGCGGTGGGGGCTTCGTTCGTGTTCGCGCTGCTGGCCCTGGTGTCACTCCAGGGTGAGCCGGAGAGCCACCGCCAGCTGACCTCGACGCTGTGGGACTACGCGGTGACGGCGGGGGTGGACGCGCGGATGACCATCCTCGTCGACCCATTGTCGGTGCTGATGATCTGCGTGGTGAGCGGGGTGAGCACGCTGATCCACCTCTACTCGGTGGCCTACGTGGCCTCCGACCGGGGGTACGTGCGCTTCTTCTCCTACCTGAACTTCTTCGTCTTCTCGATGCTGGTGCTCGTCCTGGCCGGGAACTTCCTCCTGCTCATCGTGGGCTGGGCCTTCGTGGGGGCGGCCTCGTACTTCCTCATCTCCTTCTGGTACCGGCGCACGACGGCGACCCGGGCGGGGATGAAGGCGTTCGTGATCAACGTGGTGGGCGACGTCGGCCTGGTGCTGGGGACGTACTTCATCTTCAAGCACACCCACACCCTCGACTTCCTGGGAAGCTTCCACCAGGCTCGCACCGCCTTCGGCCACAACGACGGCGACCTGGTGGCCGGCTGCATCCTGCTGCTGGTGGGGGCGTTCGCCAAGTCGGCGCAGATCCCCCTCCACACGTGGCTGCCCGACGCCATGGAGGGCCCGACGCCGGTGAGCGCCCTGATCCACGCGGCGACCATGGTCACGGCCGGGGTCTACCTGATCGCCCGCATGCACCCGCTGTTCGAAGAGGCGCCGGCGGCGGCCGACCTCGGGGCGGTGATCGGGGCGGTGACCCTGCTGGTGGCGGGGACGATCGGACTGGTGGCCACCGACCTGAAACGGGTGATCGCCTACTCGACGATGTCGCAGATCGGCTACATGATCATGGGCGTCTCGGCCGGGGCCTACGCGGCGGGGCTGTTCCACCTGATGACCCACGCCTTCTTCAAGGCGCTGCTGTTCATGGCGGCGGGGTCGCTGATCGCGGCCATGGCCGGCAATCAGGACCTCGACCGGATGTCGGGCTTCCGCCGGGCCATGCCCTTCACCTTCGCCTGCTTCATCGTCGGCGGCCTCGCCCTGAGCGGGGTGCCGCCGTTCAGCGGGTTCTTCTCCAAGGACGAGATCCTCCTGGTGGTGGGGGCGCGGGGGGGCTGGCACTGGGGGCTCTACGTGGCCGGCTACCTGGGGGCGCTGCTCACCGCGATCTACACCTTCCGCATGATCTTCCGGGCCTTCTTCGGGGAGCCGTGCCCGGAGGCGGTCGAGCTCGAGGAGGGCCACCTCCACCACGCCGAGATCCACACCAACCCGGGGACGAGCGAGGAGGAGGACACCGACGTCGGCTTCCCGGGTCCCGAGCACCACATCGCCGAGCGGGAGGCGCCGATGAAGGTGGCCATGGGCGTGCTGGCCGTCCTGGCGGTGATCGGCGGGGTGGTCCAGATCCCCAAGGTGACGAGCTGGCTCGACGAGTTCCTGGCCCCGAGCTTCAGGGACTCGACGATCGCGGTGACGCCCTCCGAGCACCTCCTGGCATTCGGCCTCATCCTCGGAGCGGTGGTGGGTGTGCTGGGCATCGCGCTGGCCTACTACGTGTGGGTCCTTCGGCCGGGGACCGCGTCCCGGATCCAGGCCCGCCTGCGTCCGCTCCACGCCCTGTTCATCAACAAGTGGTACTTCGACGAGCTGATCGACCTGCTCGTCGTGCGCCCGGGCAGCTGGTTCGGGCGCTTCGCCCAGCAGACGATCGAGCGTCTGTTCGTGGACGGGACGCTGGTGGGCGGGACGACGGGCCTGGTGCGGGCGGGGTCGGCGGCGGTGCGGGGCGCCCAGACCGGGTTCGTGCGCTACTACGCCGGCCTGCTCATCCTCGGCCTGGCCGGGGTCGGCCTCTACTTCCTGCTCCAGTCGACGTGATGGCGGCGCGCTGATGCTCTCCATCCTCATCTGGCTGCCGGGCGCCGCCGCCCTGGCCGGCGCCGTGCTCCGGGGCCGGGCCTGGGCGGGCAAGCTGGTGGCCGCCGGGTCGCTGGCCAGCCTGGGCATCGCCATCGCCCTGATCGTCGACTTCGGCGCCGGTGGGGGCGGCGGCCTGCGCCACGTCACCGACATCGTGTGGATCCCGGCCCTGGGAATCCACTACAAGCTCGGCGTCGACGGACTGAACCTGTTCCTGGTGGGGATGGCGACCCTGCTCTTCGCCGTCTCCATGGTGGCGGCCAACCTGCGGGACTGGCCCAAGCCCCACCTCTTCTTCTTCCACATGGGCCTGGCCGAGTCGGCGGTGCTGGGCGCCCTCCTGGCCCAGGACCTGGCCCTGTTCGTCGCCTTCTTCGACCTCATGCTCATCCCCTTCTACTTCCTGGTCGGCGTGTGGGGCCAGGGCGACCGGGTGCGGGCGACGACCAAGCTGGTGATCTACACCCTGGTGGGGTCGCTGCTCATGCTGGCGGCGGCCATCGCCACCGCGGTGCTGAGCGCCCAGGGAGCCCACCATGCCCTGACCTTCGTGCTCAGCGATCTCCAGGTGGCGCACGTGCCGGCCGGCTCGCGCGACTGGATCTTCCTGTTCTTCGCCGCCGCCTTCCTGGTCAAGATGCCGGCCTTCCCGCTGCACGGGTGGATGCCCGACGGGTACCGGGCGATGCCGATCGAGGCGCTGATGGTGTTCAGCGGCGTTCTCTCCAAGGTCGGGGCCTACGGCTTCCTGCGCATCGTCCTGCCCCTCTTCCCGGGGGCGGCGGCCCACTTCCAGACCCTGCTCCTGCTCATCGGGCTGGCCTCGGTCCTCTACGGGTCGGCGATGGCCTTCACCCAGACCAACGCCCGCCTGGTCGCCGGTTACTCCTCGGTGGCCCAGCTCGGCTTCATCACCCTGGGGATCTTCTCGCTGACCCCGCAGGGGGCCCAGGGCGCGGTGCTCCAGATGGTCAACCACGGGCTGGTGGTCGCGCCGCTGTTCTTCATCATCGCCCTGCTCGCCGAGCGGGCCGGGGGGTCGGAGGACATCCGGGACATGGGCGGGATCGCCATGCGGGCGCCGGTCCTGGCCGCGAGCTTCCTGATCGTGGCCATGGCCTCCCTGGCCATCCCCGGGTCGGGCAACTTCGTCGGGGAGTTCATGATCCTCCTCGGGGTGTTCAACACCAAGATCGTCATCTCCATCGTCGCCTTCGCCGGAGTGATCATGGCCGCGGTCTACATGCTGCGGGTCTTCATCCGCTCGGTCCACAACCGCACCGGCCCCCACGTCGCCTCACGCGAGCTGCGCCTCCTCGACGGGCTCGTCCTCGGGCCGCTGATGGCGGCGATCATCTTCTTCGCTCTCTACCCGCAGTTCGAGCTCCACCGGGCAGAGCGCGCCGTGGTGGGCTCGATCGCCGCCGCCCAGGCCTACGCCGGCCCGGTCGGCGTCGCCCAGAACAGGGCCGCTCCCAGCCGGACGGCCCATGTCAGCTCGAAGCCGGCGCCAATGGTGGCGCCCGGGCGCCAGGCGGCGGCGATCGCCACCAAGGACAACGCGGTCACGGTGAGCCTCCGATGACCGTCCTCGGGCTGGCCGCCGCCCACCTCAAGGGGCCCCACGTCGACTTCGCCGCCCTCGGGCCGATGGAGGCTCTCCTCGCCGGGTCGATCGTCGTCCTCATGGTCGGCCTCCTGCGCGGGCGCACCGCCCGCTACACCGCGGTGCCGGCCCTGACCCTGGTCACCCTGGTGGCCGCCCTCGGGCTGACCATCGCCGAGTGGGGCGACCGGCGGGCGGTGCTGGCCGGGGCGATGCGGATCGACCACCTGACCGTGGTGGCCACGCTGATCTTCCTGAGCGCCGGGATCGCCGCCACCCTGCTGTCGTGGCGGGCGCTGGCCCCGCGGGAGTCGGCCCACGGGGAGTACCACTCGCTGCTCCTGGCCTCGATGACGGGGATGCTGGTCCTCGTCGCCGCCAGCAACCTGGTCACCCTGTTCGTGGGGCTCGAGCTCCTCTCCATCCCCCTCTACGTCCTGTGCGCCACCGAGCTGCGCCGGGCGACGTCGCTCGAGTCGGGGTTGAAGTACCTGATCGTCGGCTCGGTCGGCTCGGCCACCCTGCTCTACGGCCTGGCCCTGGTCTACGGGGCGACGGGGGCCACCGACTTCGGGGCCATCGCCGCGTCCATCGGGCGGGGCGGGGCCTCGGACCCGCTCCTCTTGACCGGGATCGCCCTGGCGGTGACCGGGTTGTGCTTCAAGGCATCGGTGGCGCCGTTCCACCAGTGGACGCCCGACGTCTACGAGGGCGCGCCGACGCCGATCACCGCGTTCATGGCGGTGGCCACCAAGGCGGCGGCCTTCGGCGTGCTCCTGCGCCTGTTCGACGTCGCCCTGTTCGCCGACCGGGCGGTTTGGGCCCCGGCGCTGGCGGCGCTGGCCACGGTGACCATCGTCGTCGGCAACGTCGGGGCCCTCGGGCAGTCGTCGGTCAAGCGCATCCTCGCCTACTCCTCGGTGGCTCAGGCCGGGTACCTGCTGGCCGGGGTGGTGGTGGCCAGCCGGCTCGGGGCCCGGGCCACCCTGTTCTACCTCGTCGTCTACCTGCTGATGAACCTCGCCGCCTTCGCCGTGGTCATCGCCCGGGAGCGGGAGACGGCGCTGGGCGACGACATCGACGCCCTGGCCGGCCTGGGAAGCGAGCGGCCGGTCCTGGCCTGGTCGATGACCATCGCCATGCTCTCGCTGGCCGGGATCCCGGCCACCGCCGGGTTCATCGGCAAGGTCTACCTGATCCAGGCGGCGGTGGACGGGAGCTACACCTGGCTGGCGGTGGTGATCGTCCTCGGCTCGGCCGTCTCCCTCGGCTACTACCTGCGGGTGATCGCGGCGATGTGGATGCGTCCGGAGCCGGGGCGGGCGCCGCTGGCCCGGCCGGCCATCGCCGGGGGATCGCCGGAGGCGGTGGTCCAGGCGCCCGAGGGCCCGGAGGGCCACCAGGTGGTGCTCGAGCCCGAGGCCTCGCGCGGGCGCCACGGCGAGGTGGCGGCGGTGGCGGTGCTCGGCGCCGCCGGGAGCATCTTCTTCGGGATCATCCCCCAGCCCCTGTTCGACCTGGTCAACGGCGTCGGCGGAGCCCTGTCCAACCTCCTCTAGGATCGCCTGGTGTACGTGATGTACGTGAAGCCCGGGTGCCCCTACTGCCAGGAGGCGCGGGACGGGCTGGCGGCCGATGGCATCGAATGGGAGGGCGGGACGCCACCAGCCGCCCCGACTGGAAGGCCGAGCTCATGGCCCACAGCAAGCGCACCGGGCGGGTCCCGACCATCGTCGAGGACGACCGGGTGATCAGCGTCGGCTGGAAGGGCCACGGCTGACGCGTCCACTGAAAGTCGGCCGGTCGGCCGCTCGAGGTTCGCCGATCCGCCCGCAATCCTCTGAGCACCGGGCCGCCCCGGGTGGAGGTTGGCCATCACGGCGGGGGTGAGGGCACCGGCGCGGGAACGCATCCGAAAGGGATCCCAGGCCGGGGAGCGACCGGGGGCAGACGCCGGTGGGGCAGCTACGATCCGCCGCCCGTGCACGAGACCACGCCCAAGGTGTTCCTCCTCGCCCGCCCGGCGCTCGACGTAGATGGGCTGCGGGGCTACCTGCGTGAGGTGGGCGGCGAGTCCTGGCTCGAGCGCCGTCTCGAGGAGACGGGCGGGGCGCCGAACCCGGGGGAGCTGCTGGTCGAGTTCGGAGGGCGGGCCTGCTACCGCAGCTGGGAGCCGGGCCTGAACCCCAACGTCACCCGGGTGCGGACCGACCAGGGCGAGTACTTCGAGAACCTCCTGCGCAGCGGCCACGGCAGCGTGCTCGAGCACGCCAGCTACAGCTTCGCCTTTCGCGACGTCTCCCGGGTGTTCACCCACGAGCTGGTCCGCCACCGGGCGGGCTCGGCGTTCAGCCAGGAGAGCCTGCGCTACGTGCGCCTGACCGACATCGGCTTCCGGGTGGCGCCGGCGCTCGAGCCGGTGCGCGACCAGGTGCTGAGCATCGTCGAGCAGCTCGAGGAGTTTCAGCGCAGCGCGGCCGAGGCGCTGGGGATCGACGCCGAGGGGATCCCCTTCCACGTCAAGAAGGAGGCGACCTCGGCCCTGCGGCGCCTGGCCCCCATCGGCCTGAGCACCGACATCATCTGGACGGCCAACCTGCGCACCCTGCGCCACGTGATCGAGATGCGCACGGCCGAGGGGGCGGAGGAGGAGCTGCGGCTGGTGTTCGACCTGGTGGCCCGCCTGATGCGGCGCGAGGCGCCGAGGATGTTCGCGGACTTCACCGAGGAAGCGGCGGGATCGTGGGTACCGGCGCACTCCAAGGTCTGAGGTCCCGGCCCGCGGGCCGGCGCCGTGCCGCCCGGCTGACGGGAGCGACGTTGGCGGCGGTGGCCGGCCTGGCGGTGATCCCGGCCAGCGGGCTCGCCCTCCGGGTGACGGTGGGGACACCGAGCGCTCGGTTCGGCAACGGGATGTCGGTGTCGACGTGCAGCAGCTGCACCCAGTTCCAGACCGCCGCCCCCGGCTTCACGCTGGCGGTGCCCGCCGACGGGGTGATCACCACCTGGCGCGTGGCCGGGCGGGGGCCGCTCGCCCTGCGCGTCCTGCGCCCGTCGGCGGGCGGACTGGTGGCGGTGGCCACGCGGGCGGCGCCGTCCTTCGCCGCCTCCTCGGTGGCCAGCTTCCCGGTCAACCTGCCGGTCCTGGCCGGCGACCGGATCGGCGTCGACCTCCTGCCCGCCCCGGCCCGCGGGCCGGTGGCCCAGCTGCGCTTCACCCCCCTGGAGGCCAGCGCCTACGGCCAGGTCCAGCCGGCGGTGCCCGACGGCGCGCCGGTGAGCGCCGGCGGAAGCGGGGGCGGGGGCGGGGCGCTGAGCCTGAACGCCGACGTGGAGATCGCCCCGGTCGCCGCCGGCCTCGATGTCGGCTCGGGCCCGACCACGGGGGCCACGGCGGTGAGCATCGACGGCTCCTACCTCGACGGGGTCACCCAGGTCCTCTTCGGCGGCGCCCCGGCCCCCTTCAGCCTCGGCGCCGCCGGCCAGCTCCTGGTCACCACCCCGGCGCGGACGGCTCCCGGCCCGGTCGATGTCGTGGTCCGGGGCCCGGGCGGTTCGAGCACCCTCCACGGGGCGTTCACCTACTTCGCCCCCCAGGCCCCCGGCTCCCCACCCGGCTCACCGGGGACGCCGGGCGCCAGGCCGGGCGCCCCGGGCGGGGCCCGGGCACCGGTGCCGGCGCTCACCGGCCTCTCGCTCTCCCCGAGCGCTTTCCTCGCCGCCCCCTCCGGCCCGGTCCTCGCCGCGGCGAGGTCCGGCACCCGCCTGGCCTACTCGGACTCGCAGGCGGCGACCACCCGCTTCGAGGTCCTGCGCCTGGTCCCCGGCCGCCTCGTCCCCGCCGGGGGGAGCGGGGCTCGCCGGTGCCAGCCGGCGCGGCGGCCGGTCCCCGGGACCGCGCGCTGCACCGCCGCGCTCGCCGTGGGCCCGGTATTCGGACACGACGACCGGGCCGGGTTGAACGTCCTGCGCTTCACCGGGCGCCTCGGCGGCCGAGCCCTGGCGGCCGGGAGCTACCGCCTGCGGGCGGTGGCCACCGACGCCCTCGGCCGGGGCTCGCCTCCGGTGACCCACGCCTTTCGCATCATCGCCCCCCGCCCGCGGCGCTGAGGCAGCCGGCTTCAGGCGTCGAGCTCGCGCTGGCGCAGCTCGATCCGCCTGATCTTGCCGGTCAGGGTCTTGGGCAGCTCGGAGACGAACTCGATCTTTCGCGGGTAGGCGTAGGCGGAGAGGCGGTCGCGGACGAAGGCCTTGATCTCCCCGGCAAGCTCGTCGCTGGTCTCGACGCCGGCGGCGGCGACGATGAACGCCTTGACCACGTTGCCCCGACGCTCGTCCGGCGAGGCCACGGCCGCCGCCTCGGCCACGGCCGGATGCTCGAGACAGGCCGACTCGACCTCGAAGGGCCCGATCCGGTAGCCGGCGGCGATGATCACGTCGTCGGCCCGCCCCTCGTACCAGACGTAGCCGTCCGCGTCCATGCTCGCCGCATCCTTGGTGTGGAACCACTCCCCGCCGAAGGTCTCCTCGCTCGCCTCGGGCAGGCGCCAGTAGCCGAGGGGGTAGTGGGGGTTCGACCGGGCGCGCAGGCAGATCTCGCCGCGCTCGCCCTGGTCGACGGGCCGCTCGTCCTCGTCGAGGATGGCGACCTCCCAACCGGGCATGGGCTTGCCCATCGAGCCCTCGCGGACCTCCATGAAGGGGAAGTTCCCGCACAGGGGGTAGGACTCGGTGAGGCCGTAGTAGTCGAGCACGGTGACCCCGTACTGGTCGCGAAACCAGCGGATGGCCTCCGGGTTGAGCGGCTCGCCGGCCGAGCAGACGATGCGGAAG
>JAXDHJ010000052.1:0-5334 GCA_034664565.1 Solirubrobacteraceae bacterium | reverse complement strand
TGGGGACGACGCCGACCCTGAATACGCCGATGGGGCCGATCCTGTTCCCGACCGATGAGGCGTTGTCCCGGGACGGGCGCTTCCTCTACGTGGACATCCCGTCGGTGTTCGGCGGCGACATCAGCCGAATCGACGAATACCGGGTGGGGGCGAACGGCGACCTGACGCTGCTCGCCTCGACCCAGCAGAGCCTGCCGGCCGGCCTCTCGGGCGTGGCCGCGCGCTGAGCAGAACCGGATTCACCGAGGCCGGCGGGGCGGATGTCCTGGCCGGCCTCGGTCTCCGGCCGGACTTGGCGCCCGCGCCGGTGAGCCGCGGGTCGCGGCAAGGTCCCAAGGGCCCGTCGCCGGTCTACCTCGGTCGGGTCCGCGTCAGGCGTGGTGGGGATAGGGGCCGAGGAAGCGCTCGCCGTTGAAGTGGATCAGGTGGCTCGGCGCATCGGCGCACCACACCTCGGTCTCCCACGCGATCTGCGTGAGGTACTTGCGCATCTCGGCCCGGGTGGGGAAGCAGCTGACCAGAACGAGGCCGGCTCGGGACGACCCGAAGAGCCCGTGAAGCTCACCGTGGCGTTTGGCATCGACGGGGCCGTGAGAAGATGCGGCCTCCAGCAGGACGAGCCAGTGCCGAGACGGGAGCTCGACGATGAGGTCGGGGAGCTTCCCGTGTTTGTCGAGTAGCAGACCGAGATCCGCGAGCGCCTCGGCTTCGAACACCAGGTCATCTCGACCGGCGTCGCCGACGTAGAGCACGCGCCCCGACGGGGTCCATCGTGGGCAGAACTCCTCGAGGATCTGCTTGAGGAGCACGTTCTGGCCTCCCGGCGAGAGGGCGACGGCGGTTCCGTCTGGGAGGGTAACGGGCAGCATGTCGTGGTGGCGAGCCCGTGCATACCGGGCGACGAGCCCCGGCCGCTCGCGGCGGTAAGCAGCGAGTTGGTCCGGATAGCGACGGCTGCCGAAGACCCTGACCGCGGCGAGGGCCTCTGCCGTCACCTGGTAGCAGCTCTTCGGCGAGTTGACGGCGCGAGCCGGGTCGTCGGGATTCAGGGCGACGAGTCCGGCGTCGACGAACTGGTGCAGGGTTTGGCGCCGGATCGTCTCGCGCGTGTTCGGCTTGTAGGTCCGACCGTAGCGATCACTGATCCAGGCCATGATCTCGACTGTCCGCATCATGGGGTTCCGGGAGTTTCGCCAGGCGGACGCCGCGTCGAGTTGGAGCAACGCAAGCAGCACCAACGCGGACCGCTCATTGCAGCGCTCGGGGTCGAACTCCAGGTCCCGCAGAAGCGCCTGGGCCTCAGCGACGCGGTCCGCGGCGGATCTGCTCATTAACCCGCGACCTCGCTCAGGGTGTCCGGTTCGAAGCCCGCGACGCATTCGCCCGCAAGTGCGTCGATATCGCGCTGATCCCTGGGCCAGCCGTGCGAGGTGACGAGGCCCCCGAGTCGGACCAGTGTTGCCCGGTCCGGATAGCGAAGGAGCCGCAAGTCTGTCGCGTTGATCTGCGTATGTCCACTGAACTGGCGCACGAACTGGTCGACGGTGGAGGTGTTCAGGAAGATGGTCAGACCGGTCGCCAGCGCGGGTTCGATGCCGGCGTTTGCTCGATGAAACACGTTGAGGTGGTTCTCGAACGCGACGACCTCCGTGCCCACGTCTCCCTCTCTGAACTGGGCCGCGGATACTCGCCGCCGCTCCTCCTTTGACGAGAACCGCTTCACCAAGACGTAATCCCCGCTTGGGAGCACGAGTGACCGTGTCGCATCGTTCATCACAAGCGCCGTCGGCTTCCGGTCGGCCCCGCATGGCCAGCGCACGCGGCCGGCCGAGAGATGCCCGGGGTAGATGAGTGGCGCGCAATCGTGGGACATCTCCGAGCGTAGGTTCTCCCGCGTCCTGAAGTCCACCACTCGGCCGGTGGAGACGTTGAGCGCGAGGTCCGTCAGCCTCGCAGGTAGACGCGCGATTCGACCCGCGACGGTCGCCGCCGCCTGATCTATCGGGATGCGAATGAACAGCTGCGGATCGTCGGGATGGATCACATCGGAGGCTTCTACGACTGACACGATCTCAGCGCGCGCGGCGCGACCCGTCGACAGTCTGATCCTCCCTTGGCATCCACCGCGGACAGCCCGCACAACTACGTTCTCTTGCAACACGTCCGCGTCGGCGAACAGCTCGCCTCGGCGCTCGTAGACGTGGACGAGCTCAAGACTCATTCGGTCGAGAAAGAACCGACGGAAGGGTAAGAAGTACGGGCCGTTGGTGAAGCTGCGGGGAGTGATGGCAGAGAGCTGACCTCCTTGGGCGAGCGCAAGCACGGCCGCGCCCAGAAAGGCGGTATAAAGGTTGGTAACGCGTACGCCGATGCGCTCGGCGGCGGCGCGCTCGTGTGAATACGCGCCGATTTTCCGGTATGGCGGATTCATGAGGCAGGCGTCGAATCCGTCGCCACCACCGAGGTCCCCGCCAGACGCAACGGCCGCAGCATGGGACAGGAAATCCTGCGCTCTGACTTGCGCCGAGACCTCGACGCCAGCCGCTCGCGCTGTGCGCTCGCAGTCGCAGAGCGTTTCTGCCAGGGCGGACTCCAGCGCTGGATCAGCCTCGAAAGCGACTAGCCGGATCGCGCATCCCGGCGCGTCGACGATGGCACGAGCGACCAGCGCCGCCGACAGCGACCCAACTCCGGCGCCCGGATCCAAGACTCTCAGCTCGCCGTCTGCCGGTAGCTCGATGAGGCTTGCGAGGAAGTCAGCCACGGCCGGCGGCGTGAAGAATTGTCCCCACCGCGCCCGGTGCTGCGCGTCAAGCTTCTCGGAGACGGCGACGCGCCGCAGCTCAGTCCGTTCCGATAGCCGGTCGGCGTGCACCAGCGGAAGACTCTCAGGTCCCACGGACTGCGCGGCGCCCGAGCCGAGAAGGTCTAGTTGCAGTGGGGACCGCGTTGTGGAGCCGGCGTGACGCATACGAACAGATGTTCGCAGCCACCGCGGACGGGAGCGGCGCGGCCCTGGCTCGTCGAGCGGCTCGGGAGCACCGAACTCAGACGGCCTTGGACACCGACCCTCCAACCGCCGAAACGCCGCGATCGAGGGGCGGTCAGGCCTTTACCAATGGGCGATCCAGGACTCGAACCTGGGACCTCTTCCTTATCAGAGAAGCGCTCTAACCGACTGAGCTAATCGCCCGACGCGGGGCCAGTCTACCGACCCATGGGGCTCAGACCGACGCGCGCGGGTGAAGCCCCTCCGCCAGCGCCAGGGCATCCTCCACGGACACGATCTCGAGCTCGACGCGGTAGCTGCCGGCTCGGGTCGCCGTGACTCGGACCTCGGCCCCCAGGGCTTGGCCCAGGGCCTCGGCGATGGTGATGCACGCCTCCTCCTGGTCGGGGTGGGGGCGGGCGGGTCGGGCCGGCGCGGCGGCGTCCTTGGCGGGCAGGGCGTTGGCCTCCCGGGCGCGCTGTTCGAGGGCGCGGACCGACCAACCCTCGGCCGCCGCCGCCGCGGCCAGCCGCCGGCGGTCTTCGTGGTCGGCGGCGAGAAGGAGCGCCCGGCCGTGGCCCTCGGTCAAGGTCCCGTCCTCGATCAGCGCCAGGGCCTCGTCGGGGAGGTCGAGCAGGCGCAGCAGGTTCGAGACCGCCACCCGGCCCCGTCCGACCCGCAGGCCGACGTCCTCCCGGGTCAGCGACAGCTCCTCGACCAGGGCGGCGCAGGCACGCGCCTCCTCGATCGGATTGAGGTCCTCGCGGGCCATGTTCTCGATCAGGGCCAGCTCCAGGGCCTCGGCGTCGCCTCGCGGGCGAACGAGCGCGGGGATCCGCTCGAGGCCGGCGAGCTTGGCCGCCCGCCACCGCCGCTCGCCGGCGATGAGCTCGAACGAGCCGCCGGGCCTCGGACGCACCAGCACCGGCTGCAGGACGCCGCGCACGCCGAGCGACGCCGCGAGGCCGGCGAGTGACTGCTCGTCGAAGCGACGTCGCGGCTGGCGGGGGTTCGGCGCGATGAGATCGACGGGCAGCTCACGCAACTCGTCGGTCTCGGCCTCGGCGGGCTCCGAGACGGCGAGGATCGCCGCCAGCCCCCGGCCGATGCCCCGCGGCCGCCCGGCCGGACCGGTCATCCCTGGTCTCCCGGGTGTGGCCTAAGCACGGGCGGCCACCTCCTTGGCCAGGGCGACGTAGGCGTCGGACCCCGCGCACCTTGGGGCGTGGACCGTGATGGGCACGCCGAAGCTCGGCGCCTCACCGATGCGGACGTTGCGGGGAATCACCGTGTCGTAGACGAGCTCCGGGAAGTGCTGGCGCACCTCGTTGGCCACGTCTCGGCCCAGCCGGGTGCGGCTGTCGTGCATGGTCAGGAGCATGCCCGCGACCCGCAGCCTCGGATTGAGGTCGCCCTGGACGAGCTTGACCGTATCGAGCAGGGCAGCCAGGCCCTCGAGGGCGTAGTACTCGGTCTGGACCGGGACGATCAGCCGGTCGGCCGCGACCAGGGCATTAACGGTCAGCGGCCCGAGGGACGGCGGACAATCGAGCAGGACGAAGGCGAAGCGGTCGCCGAGCGCGGCCAGGGCTTCGCGGAGCAGCGTCTCCGAGCCGGCCACCCGGGGCAACTCCACGTTCGCCCCGGCCAGGCCCACGCCGGCCGGCATGAGGTAGAGCCCGTCCACCCCGGTCGGGTGGACGGCGTCACCGGCCGCGCACGTCCCGGCCAGAACGTCGTAAACGCTCGGCGCCAGGTCGCGGGCGGCACCGATCCCGACGGTGGCGTTGGCCTGCGGGTCGATGTCGATGAGCAGCGTCGGGTAGCCGGCTTCGGCTATGCACGCCGCAACGTTGACCGCGGTCGTCGTCTTACCCACGCCGCCCTTCTGGTTGGCCACGGCAAAGGTCTTCATCCCCGAGAACCTTACGGAGGGTCTTGCCCCGCCGGGACCCCCATCCTCATCGTCGGCGACCGAACCGTTCGGAGCCGAAGCTTTACCGGACGCCGGTGGCGGTGAGTGGCCCGCGGGGGAGCCCGCCGCGGGAACGGGGGCGGGATCGACCCGCCGCTCGCCCTCTTGGGTCACCCCCGAGGCCGGCGGCCGGACGCCCGCGGCGGCCGCGAACTCCAACGGCGGGGTGGGTGGGTGCCGTTCAGCGACCATGTCCTCGGGTTCGCCCACGAGGCCGCCCGACGACGCCCGAGCCTCCTCGGTGGCGGCGGCGGCAAACCGGGCGCGGCGGCGGCCGAATAGCCTCACCTTCACGTCGAGCCTCCGAGGGGGCGTTTGCTGGCGATCCCGGGGCGACGGGGGAAGCGGGGCGGCGTGGGCATGACTTTCA
>JAXDHJ010000051.1:0-3551 GCA_034664565.1 Solirubrobacteraceae bacterium | reverse complement strand
GCCTGGACCAGCGAGGTCAGGGCCGGCGCCCGCCTCGCCACCCGGGTCTACCTCGACGCCTCAGGCACCGGCGTCCACTTCGGAGCGCCGCGTCTGCTCGAGCAGTTCCGCCATCCGGCGGCGCCGGTCCTGCTCGAGGGCTCGCCGCGGCTGGTCCGCCTGGCCAGCGAGGGGGTGATGCTGGCGTGGACGGGGATGAACGCCGGTCACTACGCGGTCAAGGCGGCCACCGTCAGCCTCGCCGGGCGGCGCCCGACGACGGTGGTCTCCGACCCGTCGACCGATGCCGTCCTCGCCGATCTGGTCACCGGGCCCCACGACGAGGCGCTGGCAGTGTGGACCGCGGCTCCCCGCCTGGACGACCGCCGCCGGCAGGTCTTCGCCGCCCGGGGCGTGGCCGAGCTTCCGGGGATCGCCGTCTTCTCCTCGCCCGAGGTGATCGCCGGGCCGGCGCCGCTGACCGCGGTGGGGGCGGGGATCGATCCGGCCAGCGACACCGCGGTGGCGGCTTGGGAGACCCCGGGCGCCGGGATCGCCTACGCCGTCCGCGGGGTCGGCGGCCTGCGTCGGGGAGGGCCGGCCGCCCACGCCGGCACCACCCGTCCGGCGAACCGGATCGGCGTCTGGGGGGTGGTGTCGGTGGTGGCGGTGGCCGGCGCGGCCGCCCTCGCCGGGGCGCGGCGGGCGCGGCGCCGGCGCCCGACCCTGG
This sequence comes from Solirubrobacteraceae bacterium, assembly GCA_034664565.1. Lineage (GTDB taxonomy): Bacteria > Actinomycetota > Thermoleophilia > Solirubrobacterales > Solirubrobacteraceae > Palsa-513. Next base: position 2,842 of record JAXDHJ010000051.1, on the reverse strand, counting down.
CGGTCACTCCTCCGGCGGGCGACGGCTAGCCGGCCGGCGGCGGCCCGAGCCCGAGCCGGCGCCGAAGGTCATGCGGGCGCGGGGCCGCTATGCTCGACGGGCAGAGTCGCGCGGCGGATCTCTCCCTTCCTCCCTCGTGCGGCCATTCCGGAGGGGGCAGGATGGCGCGTAGGTCACGCACCTGAAGGGAGAAGTGATGGCAGGCATGCGCAGGAAGGTCGACGTAACGCGGCAGGAGCCCCGGCCGGCGGAGACGCCGACGGAGCGTCGAACCCGGCAGGCGGAGCAGCTGGCCGACCAGCAGGCACAGCTCCGGCGCGAGGCCGAGGAGCGGCGGGACGCCAAGCGCCTGCGCGAACAGGCCGCCCAGGCCGGCGATTCCTAGGCCGGCGCTCGCACGCGCTCACCGGGGCGACCCTTAGAACGCCTTTCGCCGGCGATTACGGCCGCTTCATCCCCCGGGACGATGATTGCGCATGCAAATGGCTGGTCGCGGAAAATCCACCCTCGTCTCCGGCGCCCTCGGGGGGCTGACCGTCCTCGCGGCGAGCCTGGCCATCGGGTCGGGCGCCCACTCCACCTCGGTGGTCATCCGCCAGCAGCCGGGCGGGACCACGGCCACCGTGGCCCGTAGCCCCACCAGCCTGACCCCCCGCCAGATCTACGCCCAGACGGCGCCGTCGGTGGTCTCCATCAGCGCCTCCATCGGCAGCCAGGGCGGATCGGCCTCGCCGTTGGGCGGGCGCTACAGCCAGGAGCAGACGGCGACCGGCTCGGGCTTCGTCGTCCGCTCGAGCGGCCTGATCATCACCAACGACCACGTGATCGACGGGGCCCGGTCGGTCCGCGTCACCTTCGGCGCCAACCTCGACCAGTCGCGCTCGGCGACGGTGGTGGCCACCGACCCGTCCCGCGACCTCGCCCTGCTCAAGATCGACGCCTCGGGCCTCGACCTCGGCGTCCTGCCTCTCGGCGACTCGGCCGGTCTCCAGGTCGGCGACCCGACCTACGCGATCGGCAATCCCTACGGCCTCGACCGGACGCTGACCACCGGGGTGGTCTCCGCACTGCAACGGAAGATCACCGCGCCCAACGGGGTGTCGATCGCCCACGTGATCCAGACCGACGCCGCTCTGAACCCCGGGAACTCCGGGGGTCCGCTGCTCGACGGAGCCGGACGGGTGATCGGGGTGAACTCACAGATCGCCTCGGCCAGCCAGTCGGCCACCGGCCAGGGCGGCAACACCGGGATCGGGTTCGCCGTCCCCAGCAGCACGGTCAAGGCCTTCCTCGCCGGTCACTGACCGCGGCGCGCCTCGGTCTGCGGTGTGCGCTCTCGAAACTGACATGCAACAAATGGAGTTGTGAGCGTGACGGTCTGCTGATAGTGTGAGTATGCGCCTCATCGAGAGGCGCCGTGTGTCGCGCGCCCATGAACTGCGCCCGCGAAGAGTCCGCCCTCAGCAGCGCAGGCCGGAGCCAGTCGACCGTCTGGTCGCCGACAACGCTCAACCTGAGGAGGGCGCGGACAAATGGCAGATCTCGTTGGGCTGGTGGCGTCGAGGATTCCCCCGGCTTCGGATGACGCCGGTGGCGGAGAGCCGCGAACCGCACGGGGGCAGGGCAGCCGGCTGGCCGCCGCCTTCGAGGCGCTCGAGGAGTTCCCGGTCCTCGCCGAGTCGCGTGACCGCCTGCTGCGGGTGGTGCCCGGGCAGCCTGTCACCGTGGCCTGCGCCGTGGCCGCCGTCGAGTCGGACCTCGCCCTGGTGGTGTCCGTCCTGCGGCTGGCCAACAACTCTGCCGCCCGCCGGGGGCTGAGCGTCGAGAGCGTCGTCGGGGCGGTCGACGCTCTCTCGCCCGAGGCGGTCTCCGAGCTTGCCCGGCGGGCGCGGACCTTCGACTTCTTCGAGCGGACCGCGGTCTGGGACGGGGCGCCCGAGCGGGTGCGCCTGCACGGGCTGGCCACCCGGGCGGCGGCGGACCGGCTGGCCGGCGTGATCGGCTACGAGCCGCGCGGGCGCCTGATGGTCACCGCCTTCCTCCACGACATCGGCAAGCTCGTGCTCACCCACGCCTACGCGGAGTACCCGCTCCACCCGCCGGCCGACGCCGGCACCCCCGAGGAGCGGGTCCGCCGGGAGCGCCGCGAGCTCGGCATCGACCACGCCCTGGTCGGCGGGATGCTCGCCCGCCGGTGGGGCCTCCCCCAGGGCATCGCCTCGGCGATCGGGCGCCACCACGCCGACGACGCCACTGGCGAGGCGGCCCTCGTTCGTCTGGCCGACATGCTCGCCCACTACGCCCTCGACGGCGCCGTCTCGCCGGGTGAGATGCTCAAGGTCGCCGGCGCGCTCGGCATCGGATCGCGGGAGCTGCGCCGGGTGATGTTCGACCTGCCCAACGACGCCGCGACCCGCCCGCGCCCGACCGCTCCGTGCCCGCTCACCCCGCGGGAGACCCGCCTGCTTCGCTGCCTGGCCGAGGGCAAGGTCTACAAGCAGATCGCCGGGGAGCTCCAGGTCTCGGTGAGCACGGTCCGCACCCACCTGCACAACGTCTACGTCAAGCTCGGCTCAGCCGACCGCGCCCAGGCCGTCCTCACCGCCACGGCCAGGGGCTGGATCTGACCGACCTCCGCGCGTCGCGTTGCCGTGTGGTCAGCTGAGCGGCGCGAAGACCTTGCGCATCGTCCCGGTTCGGTGCAGGGCGGTTTGGGTGATGATCTGCAGAGCGACGAACACGCCGATTGAGAGCGCGGTTTCGAGTCCGGGGACGGTGTCGATCGCGAGGGTGTAGGCGATGGCGACACTGACGGCGGCTTGGAGTAGCAGGGCGCAGCCCC
>JAXDHJ010000050.1:0-18205 GCA_034664565.1 Solirubrobacteraceae bacterium | reverse complement strand
CCGGCCCGGCCCGAGCCGGGGCCCGGGGCTATCCTTCGGGCCGTGAAGGTGGTGATACTCGCTGGTGGCCTCGGGTCCCGTCTGGCCGAGGAGACCGCCCTGCGACCGAAGCCGATGGTCGAGATCGGCGGGAAGCCGATCCTCTGGCACGTGATGAAGATCTACGCCGCCCACGGCATCTGCGACTTCGTCATCTGCCTCGGCTACAAGGGCTACGTGATCAAGGAGTACTTCGCCAACTACGGGCTGCACAGCTCGGATGTGTCCTTCGACCTGGCCCGGGGGACGATGGAGGTCCACCGGTCGGCGACCGAGGAGTGGCGGGTGACCCTGGTCGACACCGGCGAGACCACGCAGACCGGGAGCCGGCTGCGGAGGGTGATGCCCTACCTCGAGGGTGAAGCGGACTTCTGCCTGACCTACGGCGACGGCCTCGGCGACGTCGACATCACCGCCCTGATCGCCTTTCACCGGGCGACGGGGACGACGGCCACGGTGACCGCCGTCCAGCCGCCCGGCCGCTTCGGCGCCCTCGATCTCGACGGCGACCGGGTGGAGGCGTTTCGCGAGAAGCCGCGCGGCGACGGGGCGTGGACCAACGGCGGCTTCTTCGTGCTCAACACCGAGGTGGCCGGCTACCTCGGCGAGGGGCCCGAGGTGGTCTGGGAGGAGGAGCCGGTGCGCGACCTCGTGCGCGACCGGCAGCTCTCGTCCTTTCGCCACGACGGGTTCTGGCAGCCCATGGACACCGTGCGCGACCGCAACCTGCTCGAGCGCCTCTGGGAGTCGGGGCGGGCCCCGTGGCGGAGCTGGGAGTGAGGGGCGCCGCCGACGGGGCGCTCGCCCCCCCGGCCGCGGTGCGACCTGCCTTCTGGCGGGGCCGCCGGGTGCTGCTCACCGGTCACACCGGCTTCAAGGGCGCCTGGCTGTCGTTGTGGCTCCAGCGGATGGGCGCCGAGCTGACCGGCTTCTCCGCCGGGGTCCCGACCGAGCCCTCGCTGTTCGCCCTGGCCGGCGTGGCCGGCGCCATGCGGAGCCTGACCGGCGACGTCCGCGACCACGAGGCGGTGGCTCAGGCCCTGGCCACCGCGGCGCCCGAGGTCGTCATCCACATGGCGGCCCAGCCCCTGGTCCGCCGGTCCTTCGCCGAGCCGCGTCTGACCTACGAGACGAACGTGATGGGCACGGTCAACGTCCTCGACGCCGTCCGCGGCCAGGACGGTGTCCGGGTGGTGGTCAACGTCACCACCGACAAGTGCTACGAGAACCGCGAGTGGGAGTGGGGCTACCGGGAGGACGAGCCGATGGGCGGCCACGACCCCTACGCCAGCTCCAAGGCGTGCTCGGAGCTCGTGACCGCCGCCTTTCGCCGGTCGTTCTTCTCCGGGCCCGACGCCGTCCGCCTGGCCTCGGCGCGCGCCGGCAACGTGATCGGCGGCGGCGACTGGGGCGAGGATCGCCTGGTGCCGGACATCGCCCGGGCCGCCGAGGCCGGCCGCGAGCTGCGGGTGCGCAACCCGAACTCGATCCGTCCGTGGCAGCATGTGCTCAATCCGCTCGGCGGCTACCTCCTGCTCGCCCAGTCGCTGTGGGAGACCGCCGACCACGCCGGGGCATGGAACTTCGGGCCGCCGGAGGAGGACGCCTGCCCGGTGAGCCAGATCGTCGAGCGATTGGCCGCCGGCTGGCCGGGCGAGCTTCGCTGGGCCACCGACGCCGGCCCCCACCCCCACGAGGCCCGCTACCTCAAGCTCGACTCCTCGCGCGCCCGGGCACGCCTCGGCTGGCGTCCGAGCGTCGGCCTCGACCGGGCGCTGGTCAGCATCATCGACTGGCATCGCGCGCTGGAGGAGGCGGGTGACATGCGCGCGGTCACCCTGGCCCAAATCGAAGACCTGGCCGGCGTCGAGTAGGGTCGCCGCGATGTCCGCGCCGACCTGCCGCTTCTGCCGCCAGCCGCTTGAACACGTATTCGCCGACCTGGGGATGTCGCCCCTGGCCAACAGCTATCTCTCGTCCGAGCAGCTCGGCTCGATGGAGCCGTTCTACCCGCTGCGGGCCTACGTCTGCGCCGCCTGCCTGCTCGTCCAACTCGAGGAGTTCGAGACCCCGGATCACATCTTCACCGACTACGCCTACTTCTCCTCGTATTCGACCACCTGGCTCGAGCACGCCAAGCGCTATGCCGAGGAGATGACCGAACGCCTCGGCCTCGACGAGGCCAGCCACGTGGTCGAGCTCGCCTCCAACGACGGCTACCTCCTGCAGTACTTCCACGAGCGCCACATCCCGGTGCTCGGCATCGAGCCCGCGGCCAACGTGGCCAAGCTCGCCCTCCAGAAGGGCATCCCCACCCTCGTCGAGTTCTTCGGCGTCGAGACCGCCCGCTCGCTCGTCCCCGACTCGGCCGCCGACCTGCTGATCGGCAACAACGTCCTGGCCCACGTCCCCGACCTCAACGACTTCGTCGCCGGGATGAAGATCGTCCTCAAGCCGGGCGGCGTCATCACCATGGAGTTCCCCCACCTGCTGAGCCTGGTCGAGCAGAACCAGTGGGACACCATCTACCACGAGCACTTCTCCTACTTCAGCTTCGCCACCGTGAGCCAGGTGTTCGCCGCCCACGGCCTGCGGCTCTTCGACGTCGACCGCCTCCCCACCCACGGAGGCTCACTGCGCATCTACGGCGCCCACGACGACGACGACGCCCACCCCGACACCGAGCACACCAGGGAGCTGCTGGCGCTCGAGCGGGCCGCCGGCCTCGACGAGCTCGCGACCTACGCCGCCTACGGGCAGCGGGTCGCCGCCGACAAGATGGACATCCTCGCCTTCCTCATCGAGTGCAGGCGCGACGGCCGGCGAGTGGTCGGCTACGGGGCCCCGGCCAAGGGCAACACTCTGCTCAACTACTGCGGGGTAGGCCCCGAGTTCATCGACTACACCTGCGACCTGAACCCCCACAAGCAGGGGCACTTCCTCCCGGGTAGCCACATCCCCATCCGCTCACCCGAGGCGATTCGCGAGGACCGGCCCGACGTGGTGCTGATCCTGCCCTGGAACCTCAAGGACGAGATCATCGAGCAGCTGAGCTACATCCGCGAATGGGGCGGACAGTTCGCGGCCCGCACGCCGGCCCTGCGCCTGCACCGATGAGCGGGTCGGCCCGACCCTGACGGCGGCGGTGTCTGGGAGCCGGCGGCCCGGGAGCGGCTTTCTAGGCCCGCGGGCTCGATCTCGGCGGCGACGGCGCCGTCGGCGCCGGCGCCGGTGGCGACCCCGCCGGCGCCCCGGCGTAGACCTCGAGCACCCGTTCGAGTGAGGAGGCGAGCGAGAGCGACTCGGCGTGGGCCTCGAACCAGGCGGCGGTGCTCGCCCGCAGGGCGCGGCCCGCCCGGTGGACGCGCTCGATCGCCTCGGCCACCGCCTCGGCGTCGTCCTCCCTGACGATCAGCCCGTTGACCCCGTCGTCGACCAGCTCGGTGGCGGCGTTGTCGGCTCCGGCCACCACCACGCTCGGGGTGGCCCGGGCGGCGGCCTCGACCACCACCATCCCGTAGCCCTCGCGCCGTGAGGTCACCACCAGGCAGAGAGCGTCGCGCAGCGCGACATCGATCACCGCGGAGTCGACGAACCCGGCCAGGGTGACCACTCCGTCGGCCGCCCCGGCCGCCCGCGCCGCCTCCTCCCGGTCGGGGCCGTCCCCGTAGACCACCCCGCGCAGCCCGGGGACCCGCCGGGCCGCGGCGGCCATGGCGGCCACGGCGAGCGGCGCCCGCTTCTCGGGGATCAGGCGCCCGGCGAACACGGCGACGGGCTCGGCCGGGTCGCGGACCTCCGGGGTCTGGAGGCTGCCGGTGTACTCGCCGCGCAGGACGGTCACCGCCCCGGCCAGCCCCTCCCGCCCCAGGCGGCCGGCGTGGAGCTCGGAGAAGCAGAACGCCTCCTGGGGGATTCGGGCGCAGACGCGCTGGACGGCGTAGCCGACCGCCCCGGCCACCGGACCGAGGTACTCCCGCCAGTAGCCGCGACTCCAGACCTCGTGCCAATCGACGACAAGGCGATACCGGCCGAGGGGGACGAGCAGCCCGGCGGCGAGGAGCGAGAAGTAGGGGAAGGAGGCCGTATGGACGACGTCGTAGTCGCGGCCATGAGCCAGCAGGTGGCCGAGCACCCCGAGGCCGAAGCGCAGCGGCGGGGTGATGCGGCGCCGCCCGGCGGCGGCGTAGAGCTCCATCCGCGGCCCGACGGAAACCACCCGCACCCCGTCGACGCCGGGCTCCTCGCCGGCGGCCCACTGGGTCAGGGTCAGATAGGTGACGTCGTGACCGGCCTCGGCCAGCCGCTCGGCCAGGTTGCGGTACCAGCGCTCGGCGCCCCCGACGGTGTGGGGGAAGAGGCAGTCGTAGACCAGGCAGACCCGCATCGGCGGTGGAGCTTGGCAGACCGTCCTCGGCCGCGGTGGCGATGTTCGCCTGCTCGCGCCGCCGTCGGAGGATACTGCGGCGGTGCCGGTTCCGCTCTTCGACACCGCCCTGCCACTGGTCCCCCTCCGGGCGCAGATCGCCGCGGCGGTGGCCCGGGTGCTCGACTCCGGGCGCTTCATCCTCGGTCCCGAGGTGGCCGCCTTCGAGCGCGAGTTCGCCGCCTACTGCGGGGCGGCCCACGCCGTCGGGGTGGCCAACGGGACGGAGGCCATCACCATCGCCCTGCGGGCCATGGGCGTCGGCCCCGGCGACGAGGTGATCGTCCCGTCGTTCAGCTTCTACGCCACCGGCGAGGCGGTCCCCCCCACCGGCGCCCGCCTGGTGTTCTGCGACATCGATCCCGCCACCTTCTGCGTCACCGCCGACGCCGTCCGCGAGGCCCTGACGCCCCGCACCCGGGCGGTGATCGCCGTCCACCTGTTCGGCAACGTCGCCCCGGTGGCCGAGATCGCCGCCCTCGGGGTCCCGGTGCTCGAGGACGCCGCCCAGGCGGCCGGCTCGACCAGCGACGCCGGGCGGCCGGGGGCGCTCGGGTCGGCGGCGACGTTCTCCTTCTTCCCGTCCAAGAACCTCGGCTGCTTCGGCGACGGCGGGGCGATCGTCACCAACGACGCCGAGATCGCCGACCGGGCGCGAATGCTGCGCTTCCACGGCTCGCGCGACAAGGTCGTCCACGAGCAGGTCGGCTACAACTCGCGCCTGGACGAGCTCCAGGCCGCCATCCTCCGCGCCCTGCTCCCCCATCTCGACGGCTGGGCCGACGGCCGCCGGGCCGCCGCCGCCCACTACGCGGCCGCCGGCCTCGACGAGCTCGTCCTCCTCCCCACCCCGGTCGCCGGGTCGCGGCCGGCCTGGCACCTATACGTGGTGCGAAGCCCCCAGGCCGACGCCCTGGAGGCGGCGCTCACCGCCGCCGGCATCGGCTGCCGGCCCTACTACCGCACCCCCATCCACCGCCAGCCGGCGCTCCGCCATCCCGTCGCCCTCCCCGGCACCGACGAGGCCGCCCGCACCCACCTGGCCATCCCCATGAGCCCGGTCCTCGGCCGGGCGCAGGTCGACGAGGTGGTGGCGGCGGCCCGCGGGCCCCTCGGCGCGAGCTGAGTGCCGCGCCGTGGCCGCCCGATGCGGCGGCCACGGCTCGCCCGCCGGCCACCCGGCGGGCGCTGCTAGGCGACGCCCTCCACCTCAGCCTGCACCACCGGCGCCTCGGCACGCCGGCGAGCCCGGCCCAGGCGACGCCGCGGGCGCCGCTCCGGGCCGCCGAGCGGGGCCCGCGCCGCCCGCGACCGCGCGGCCACCTCCTGGAGGCGCAGCTCCATGGCGTGGGTCACCGGCACGGCCACCGTCCGCGGCCGGCCGTCCACCGACTCGACCACGCCGTAGCCCGGCTCGAGCACGCCGTAGCCCGGCTCGATGACGGCTTCGCCGGGCGCGGCGCGGACAAGCTCCGGCTCGACGTAGGCACCGTCGGGCTCGAGGAAGACACGGTTCGGCTGGGGGCCGACGCGGTCCGGCTCGCCGAACGGACGGTCGGGCTCGGCGAGGACGCGGTCCGTCGCGGGGTAGACGGCGGTGACGGGCTCGATGGACATGCGGTCCTCCTTGTACGTGATTTCGGTCTGCCTGCTGGCTACCCGCCGGGACGGCCCGCGCCGCGCGGACTGGACGAATGGGGGAGCAGGCGGCGCGCTCAGGAGCGGTGGCGGCGACGCTCGGCCAGCGCCCGCAGCGGCGCGGTCAGCCGCCAGCTGTGGCCGTTGTAGACGGTGTCGAGCTCGCGGCGCAGGCGGATCAGCTCGCGCCGGTGGGCGCCGGCGTCCTGGCGCAGCGCCGCCCACTCCCGCGGCTCGTCGGCCTGCGGCCGCTCGAGCTCGGCGAGGGTCGGGGCCACCGGGCGCCTGCGCATGACCACCGCGCTCTGGCCATAGAGGGGCGGGGCCCCGTCCTGGCGCCCGACCCGGAAGTCGGTGATCTCGAACGCCCGCCCCCAGTGGGCCTCGATCCACCAGCGCGAGTGCAGGACGAGTGGGCCCCCGGTGTCCCAGCCGGCGTACGGATAGAGCACGTTCATGCCGATGATCTCCTCGCTCACCGGCTCCTGCACGAAGTTGGCATGACCGGGGCCGAACACCGTGGCGATCAGCCTCCCGCCCGGCTTCAGCAGGCGATGCAGCTCCAAAATCCACGCACTCCAAGCATCGGTGAGGTGGGTGAACACCGAGAAGGCCCAGATCAGGTCGAAGTGCCCGTCCGGCATGTCCAGCGGCGGCCACGCGCCGTTGCGCCGCAGCTCGAGGGTCGGGCACCGCGCCCGGAGCCACTCGATGCTCGGCCCGTCGATGTCGCAGCCCCACAGCTCGCACTCCGGGTCCGCCTCCGCCGCCGGGCGCAGGATCCGCCCCACCCCGCAGCCGAAGTCAAGGGCCCGCCGCCCCGTCAGGTCGCGGTCGGCGCCCAGGAGCGACTTGATCAGCGCCCACTGCTCGCGGCCCCGCTCCTCGAAGACGTCCGCCGGGCGCTCGTCGCCCACCACCCAGCCCACCCGGCGCATGAGCTGCCGGGGCGGCAGGCGGGCGCCGGCCGGGACCCGGCCCATCACCGCCACCGCTCGAGCAGGTCCTCGTCGGGAACCTCCCGCACCACCCGCGCCGGGACCCCCACCACCACCGCCCGGGCCGGGACGTCGCGGGTGACCACCGCCCCCGCGGCCACGAACGCCTCCTCGCCGACCTCCACCCCCGGCACCAGCACGCAGCCCCCGCCGATCCGGCACGCCCGGCGCAGGGTGGCCCCCCGCAGCCGGTAGCCCCGGTCGTGGCGGGCCATGGTGTCGTCGTTGGTGGTACACGCCCCCGGCCCGACGAACACGTCGTCCTCGATCACCGACCCCGCGGTGATGTAGACCCCGGTCTGGATGCGCACCCCCCGGCCCACCCGGACGTCGTTGTCGAGCACGCTCCCCCGCCCGAGGACGCTGCCCGCCCCCATCGTGGTGCGCTCGCGCACGTAGGACTGGTCGCCGACGATCGCCTCCTCCCCGATCACCGAACCGGCGAAGACGATCGCCCCCACGCACACCGTCACCCCCCGCCCCAGGCGCAGCCCGTCGAGCGGCGCGCCGGCGGCGCTCGAGTGGGGCGAGAGCCGCGGGCGCTTGCCGAGCACGGCGCCGTCCTCGATCGTCGCCCCCGTCCCGATCACCGTCCCCGCGTGGACGGTCACATGGGCCCCGAAGCTCACACCCTCGCCGATCTCGACCCCCTCGCCCAGGTGCAGGCCCGGCGCCCGGTCGTCGCCGCGCAGGCTCATCGCCGCGACCCGGTCAGCGCGGTCTGGAGCGCCTCGAGGACGCGGACGACGCGCAGCCCCGACGCCCCGTCCGACCGCGGGGTGGCGCCGTCGCGCAGGCAGTCCACGAAGTGCTGGCACTCCAGGCGCAGCGGCTCGGCGTTGTCGATCCGCGGGCTGGTCACGTCCCCCGAGCGGGTGATGTACTCGCCGTAGCTCTCCGCCTTCTCGTCGAACCCCTTGTCGTAGATGGTCAGCTTCCGCTCCGAGGCCATGTCGTCGAAGGTGGCCATCCGCCGCGACCCCACCACCGTGAACCGCCGCTCCTTGTGGGGGTCGAGCCAGCTCAGGTGGAGGTGGGCGGCCAGGCCGGACGGAAAGCGCAGAAAGGCGAAGACCACGTCCTCGACCCCCGCCCGCATGTAGGACTCCCCCCGGGCGTCCGCCTCATACGGCTCCTCCCCGGCCAGGTGCAGGAGGACGGAGACGTCGTGTGCCCCGAGGCTCCACAGGGCGTTCTCGTCGGCCCGCAGCTGCCCCAGGTTCAGGCGGTTGGAGTAGACGTAGTGGATGTCGCCGAGCTCGCCGTCGTCGGTCAGCTCCTTGAGCTTGCGCACCCCCGGGTGGTATTCGAGCAGGTGCCCGACCATCACCGTCCGTCCCGCCGCCGCCGCCGCCGCCACCACCCGCTCGGCGTCGGCCACCGACTGGGCCAGCGGCTTCTCGACGAAGCAGTGCTTCCCGGCCCCGAGCACCCTGACCGCCAGCTCGGCGTGGCTCCTCACCGGGGTGGCCAGGACCACCGCGTCGAGGGTCGGGTCGGCCAGCACCTCGTCGAGGGACTCGGTGAAGCGGGCGCTCGGGAACGACGGCTGGAGGCGGGCCCGGGCCTGCGGGTCGCGGTCGCAGCACCACCGCAGCTCGCAGCCGGGGAGGGCCTCGAAGTTCCGCGCCAGGTTCGGGCCCCAGTAACCGAGCCCGGCCACGGCGACCGACACCGCTGCCCTCACAGGCGCTGGACGTTGGCGACCCCGCGGGCCCGGGTCACCCCGCGCAAGTCGACCACGCAGGGGACGCGCTCGGCCAGGCCGTCGTAGTCGACGCCCTGGTGGGCGGTGACGATCATCGCCAGGTCGGCTCCCTCCAGCGCCTCCTCCAAGGACATCGAGCGCAGCCCGAACTCGGGGAGCGCCTCCACGTGGGGGTCGTGGTAGACGATCTCGGCCCCGAGACCCCGCAGCAGCGAGATCATCTTCAGGGCCGGCGACTCCCGCACGTCGGCCACCCCCGGCTTGTAGCTGACCCCGAGGACGACGATCCGCGCGCCCCGCACCGCCTGGCTGCGCTCGTTGAGCGCCCGCTCGACCTTGCTCACGCAGTGATACGGCATCTGCTGGTTGATCTTTCCCGCCAGCTCGATGAACTCGGTCGACATGTCGAACTCCCGCGCCCGCCACGCCAGGTAGAACGGGTCGACCGGCAGGCAGTGGCCGCCCATCCCCGGACCCGGCTCGAAGCGCATGAAGCCGTAGGGCTTGCTCGAGGCCGCGTCGATCACCTCCCAGATGTCGATCCCCATCCGGTCGGTGAGCAGGGCCAGCTCGTTGACCAGGGCGATGTTGACCGACCGGAAGATGTTCTCCAGCAGCTTGGCCAGCTCGGCCGCCTCCGGCGTCGAGACCCGCACGACGGTGTCGCAGACGATGGCGTAGAGCTCTTCCGCCCGGTCGGCACACGCCTCGGTCAGGCCCCCGACCACCTTCGGGGTCGTCCTCAGGGTGAAGTCGGTCCGGCCCGGGTCGACCCGCTCGGGTGAGAAGGCGAGGTGGAAGTCGCGCCCGGCGGCCAGCCCCGACTCCTCGAGCAGCGGCAGCAGCCGCTCCCGGGTGGTCCCCGGGTAGGTCGTCGACTCGAGCACGATCAGCTGGCCCGGGCGGATGACATCGCCCAGGCCCCGGGCCGCGTCGAGCAGCGGGGTCAGCTCCGGCTCCCGGTTCCCGGTCAATGGGGTCGGGACGCAGATGAGGATGGCGTCGGCCCCCGACAGGCGGGCGTAGTGCGTGGTCGGCTCGATGGCGTGTCCCAGGCCGGCCAGCTCGGCCGACTCGACGTCCTCGATGTAGGAGCGTCCGGCCCCGATCGCCTCGATCTTGCGCGGGTCGACATCGACGGCGATGACCTCGGCCCCGGCCCGGGCGAAGGCCACGGCCAGGGGCAGCCCGACATAGCCGAGCCCGATGATGCCGACCCGCATGCTCACGGTCCGGGGGGGTGCGGCGCAGGACATAACGCCGGGGAGTCTAGCCCGCGGCCTGGCCCGGAACTCCGCCACTTTCGGCCCGGTCGCGCGTTGTAGGGGCAGGTATCCGTCGAAATGACCGCCGTCGCCCCCACCCCCCACCCGGTCCCCTCGCCCTCGCCCCTGCCCCAGGCCGACGTACTCGGGATACCACTCGCCCTCTCCGACTACGAGGGCACCATGGACTGGATCGACGCCATGATCGCCAGTGGGACCCGCGGCTACCTGACCGCCGCCGCCGTCCACCTCGTGATGGTCGCCCAGGAGGACGAAGCCACCCGCGACGCCGTCCTCGGCGCCAGCCTCGCCGTCCCCGACGGCCAGCCCCTGGTCTGGGCCCTCCACGCCCTCGGCCACAGCAAGGCCACCTCCTCACGCGTCTACGGCCCCGAGCTCATGGCCCGCTACTGCGAGCGGGCAGCCGCCACCGGTCTTCGCATGTACCTCTACGGCGGTCGCAACCAGGGCGCCCTCGTCGCCCTGGCCCGCAACCTCCGCGAGCGCTACCCCGGGATCAGGATCGTCGGCGGCTACGCCCCGCCGTTCACCCCGCCCACCCCGGTCGAGGACGACTGGATCGTCGAGCAGATCAACGCCTCCCGGGCCGACGTCGTCTGGGTCGGCACCGGACAGCCCAAGCAGGAGAAGTGGATGGGCCGCCTCCGCGAGCGCCTCGACGTCCCCATGCTCATCGGAGTCGGCGCCGCCTTCGACTTCCACGCCGGCCTCGTCCCCCAGGCCCCGGCCTGGATGCAGAGCCTCGGGCTCGAGTGGACCTACCGCCTCGGCCACGAGCCCCGCCGGCTCTGGCGCCGCTACGCCCGCTACAACCCCCGCTTCGTGATCGGCTTCGCCCGCCAGTACGCCGCCCACCGAAGTCGCCTCGCCGCCGAGCACTGAACCAGTCGCGCCGTACCGCCGCATCCCCGCTCGATATCCTCGGCCGTCGCGCTCGTGACTCCCACGCCAGCTATCAGTCGATGACGACCTCCGGGCCCACGGCCGGGCCCCAGCGCCGCCGCCCGCGGCGGAGCTGAGGCGGGCGCCTGTGGGGCAACGCAAGGCGCCTGACGCTAGACCAGACACCACACCAGCCGCACCGCCACCCCCGCCGGCCCCCGACGGCGAGCCGGCCTCCGACGGCGACCCGGCTCCCAGCCCGGGGGTAGCAGCGGCTGCGCCGCCGCCCGACGCCCGGCCCGAAGCCGGCCCCGAAGGGGAGTCCGGGTCCAGCTCGGCACCTGGCGCCCCGGACCCCCAGGCCAAGTCGACGCCGGCAGGCGCGCCCCCACCAACGGCGAACTCCACGCCGGCATCCAGGCCTCCAGCACCTCGCACACCGAAGGCCAAGCCCGCCCCGAAGGCCAAGGCCACACCCAAGGCCACCGCCACGCCCAAGGCCGAGGCCACACCCAAGGCCAAGGTTACACCGAAGGCCGGGGCCACGCCCAAGGCCGAGACGACATCGAAGGCCAGGCCCAGGCCGAGGGCGAACGCGACCAGGAAGTCGAGACCGGCGCCGCCCGCGGAGACCGGGACGGCGCCGCCGGCGGAGGCCGGGACGGCGCCAAAGACGAAGACGGCGCCAGGAGCGGAGACCGGGCAAGAACCGGAGATGGCGCCAAAGGCAGAGACGGCGCCCAAGGCAGGATCGGGGCCAACCACGGCCCCGGCGGCGACCACGGACCCGGCGCCAAAGGCGGACCCGGTGGGGAAGGCGGCACCGGCGGGGAAGGCGCGACCGGCCCCACGGGCGGGGAAGGCGGCACCGGCGAGGAAGGCGCCACCGGCGCGGAAGGCGCCACCGGCACGCAAGGCGCCACCGGCACGCAAGCCGCCACCGGCCCCACCGGCGCGAACGGCGCCACCCGCGGGGACGGCGCCACCCGCGGGGACGGCCCCGCCCGCGGGGACGACGCCACCCGCGGGGACGACGCCACCGGCCCGGAAGGCGCCAGCGGCACGGAAGCCGCCACCGGCGCGGTTGGCGCCACCGGCCCCGGCGGCGCGAACGGCGCCACCGGCGGGGAAGGCGCCACCCGCGGGGACGGCGCCACCGGCGGCGACGGCCCCACCGGCGGGGAAGGCCCCGCCGGCGGGGAGGGCGAGACCGGCGGCAGCAGCCGACGCAGCGCTGGCGGGCGAACTGGCGGCGGCCGCCGAGACCGCGGCGAGCGTCGCGCCGAGCGCGAAGACGCCGAGCGCGAAGACGCTGAGAAGTGCCGACCCTGACGCCCTGGGTACGGGCGCGCGTCCGCGGGAGGTCATCGCCCCGCCCGAGCCGCCGGCAGGGGGGGTCTCTCTCCGGGCCCGTGTGGCTGAGGCCGGCTCATGGCGGGACACCGGTCGGCGGCGCGATCGGCTGCATCGCCTGCGTGAATTCGCCGCCGCCCATCCGATCGTGCTCGTGGCCCTGCTCCTGAGCGCGCTCGATCTACTGCTCGTGTACCCGGCGGTACTCGGCGGCCGGGTGCTCGGTCCCGAGGACTTTCTCTTCTTCAATGCTCCACTCTCGTCGGTGCGCCCGACGAGCCTGATGCACCCGTCCAACTACCTGCTCACCGACGCGTTGGAGGTGTTCCATCCCGATCTCGAGTGGGCCCGCGGGATCGTGCGCTCGGGACACCTGCCGCTGTGGAATCCGCAGATCTTCGGCGGCTGGCCGCAGTTCGCCGCCCAGCAGACGGCGCTGCTGTATCCGCTGACGTGGCTCGCCTACGCCCTGCCGTTCTGGCCGGCGATCAGCCTCATCGTGGTCCTGAAGACCCTGCTGGCCGGACTCGGCACCTGGTGGCTGTGCCGCCGCCTCGGCCTCGGGGTGGCCGCGGCTCTGCTCGCCGCCGTCACCTACAGCCTGAGTTCGTATTTCGTCATCTGGCTCGAGCACCCGCACACCAACGTCTATGCCCTGATTCCGTGGCTGCTCGGAGCGATCGACCTGGTCTCGGTCCGTCGCCGGGTCAGCGATGCGGGCGTGCTCGCGGCCGTCGTCGGCCTCTGCCTGCTCGGCGGCCACCCGGAGAGCACTTTCATCGCCGGGCTCGCGGCCGCCGGCTTCGCCGTGGTGCGCCTGAGCGAGGTGACCACGGCGGCCGAGCGCCGGCGAGTTCTGCTGCTCATGGCCGGAGCCGTGGTGCTCGGCGTGGCCAGCGGCGCCGTGGTGCTGGTGCCCTTCGCGGACCTCGCCGCCCAGGCGCCCCGCCTGGCCCGCGGCGGCGGCGCGGGCCAGCCCGACCGCTCGCTGTTGAGCCTGGTGCTGCCCGATCTCTGGGGGCGACCCGACAGCCCCTTCCAGCTCACTGGGCCGTCCAACTACGCCGAGCGCACCAGTTACGTCGGCGCGCTGGCGTTGATGCTGGCCGTCGCCGGGCTCTATCGCGCCCGATCGCGTCAGCAGCGATTCTTCGTGGGGCTGCTCGTCGGCGCCCTCGTGGTTTCGATCCACGTGCCGGTGCTGACCAAGGCCATCGTCAGCCTTCCGGTGATGTCCCTCGTCGCCCTCAACCGGGCGCTGATCCTGGTGGCCCTGAGCCTCGCCGTCCTCGCCGGCTACGGGCTCCAGCATCTCCTGGACGCCGACGTGCGCGAACGCAGGCTCATGCTGGCCCTGGCCGCGGCTGTGGCCTGCCTCCCGCTTCTCTGGCTCACGCGGCACGCACCGGCACCGGGCGGGCTCGTCCGGTTTTCCGACATCGCGCCGCACCTCTGGGGTAAGTCGACCACGCAGGCCCAGACCGGTGCCGCCGCCCTCACCCGCTGGTTGACGTTCTCGATGATCGGGCTCGGCGTCCTCTGGCTCTTGACCCGGTCGGTAAACGACGGACGGCGGCGGCTGACCGCCGTCGCCCTCGCCCTCACCGTGGGCCTCGCGGCGGCCGATCTCCTCGCCCTCAACCACGGCTACCACCCGGCGATCTCGCAGGCCGAGGCGGCTCCCGCTCCGACGCCCTCGCTGGTGGCCGCTCGCGCTGCCCAGGGCGCCGGCCGGACGCTCGGATTCAACGAGTACCTGATTCCCAACGTGGGAAGCCGCTACGGCCTGCGCGAGCCGCGCGGGCACGGGCTGCCCGCGCTCGGGCGCTATCTCGCGCTCTGGAACGGCCTCGGCGGCACCGGCTTCCAGGACACCCGCCTGCGTCCGAAGACTCCGCGAGCCGCTCAGCTCCTCGACGACTTCGGGGTGACCGTCCTGCTCACCAGCCGCAACGAGTACGCCCCCGTCGCACCCGGAATCCGCCGGATCGCCCGGAACCGCGACGGCAAGATCTACCGCAACGCGAATGCGCTGCCCCGCGCTTACCTCGCGACGTCCTGGCGACCGGCGGCCAGCCGTCGAGCCGCCCTCGCCGCCACCTTGGCCAGCCCTGCGGCGCGCCTACGGTCGGCACCGGTGCTCGAGGGCGTCGGACTGGGGCCCCCGATCCCGGCCCTCCCCGGCCCGTCGCCCTCAGGGGTGACCTTCACCGAAGACGCCGCCGACACCGTCGCCCTGAACGTCGACGCGCCGCGCCGCGGCTACGTCGTGCTCCTCGACACCTACTACCCCGGATGGAGCGCGACGGTCGACGGGCGCGATGCCACGATCCACCCGGCCAACGAAGCATTCCGTGCCGTGGGCGTTCCTGCCGGACGCCACCGGGTCGTCTTCCGTTTTCTCCCCCGCTCGCTCGTCGGCGCCGCGATTCTCAGCACGGTCGCCTGGATGGTGATATTCGCTCTCGCTGTGCTGCCCCGGATGAGGCGGCGCCGACCGCGGACCCGCCCGGCTGCGGCCACGCCCGCCGCGAGCTGAGTCAGACTGGTCCGGGTCGCCCGGCCGGCCAGGCACCTCGCGGGTGCGCGGCGAGGCTCGCCTGCCCTGACGCTCCCGAGCTCAGGCGAGATTTCGACCGCCGCCCCTCGAGTGGACGCCGGCCTGCGCCCAGGCCCAGGTGGCCCGCAGTCCATCGTCGAGCTCGGTCCGCGGGACCCACCCGGTATCCGCGCGCAGGCGGGAGGAGTCGAGCTGGGTCGCCCGGACGTCGACACCCCGGTGGGGGAGGCGCTCGACCCTTGCCCTGGCCCCCGATGCCCGCTCCAGCCGGGCGAGCAGATCCTCGAGCGACCATGAGCGGCCCGAGCCGACGTTGTAGATGTTCGACCCCGTCGTGTTCAAGCCGGCGAGGACGGTCGCCTCGGCGGCATCCTCGACGTAGAGGAGGTCGCGCCGGGTTTCTGGATCCCCGTAGAGGTAGATCGTCTCGTCGCGGACGAGCGCGTCACACCACGTCGCGATCACTCCCTGGCCGCGCCGGGGCAGTTGACCCGGCCCGTAGGGATTGGCGTAGCGCAGGATCACCGACTCGAAGTCATGGTGCCGGGCGTAGAACATCGCGTATCGCTCGACGGTGAGCGAGTTGTGTCCGTGGATGCTGATCGGCTCGGTCCGGTGATCCTCGGGGGTCGGCAGGCGGTCGGCGGCGCCGTAGACCGTCCCTCCCGAAGAGGACAGGACGATCCGCCGGGTAGTGGTCTCCCGCATGAGGTCGAAGACGGCGGCGGCCGGCACCACGTAGCTCGATATCGAGCCGCCCGGGTCGGTGTGTGCCATCGTCGGCGTGCTCGTCCCCCCGAGGTAGAAGACGATCTCGGCGGCGTCGATCAGCTCGTACAGGCCGGGCCCGGCCGGCAGCGTCCCGACCACGCAGTTGACCTGCCCCCGGGCGATCGGACCGGCATCCTCGAGCCACGGACTGAACGACCGGCTGTAGACGGTGACCCCGTGGCCGGCTTCGGCCAGGGCGACGGCGACGTGCGAGCCGAGGAAACCACCGCCGACGACGAGGCAGTCGCTCATATGCCGGAGTCGGGCGAGGTCAAGTGGGCTCCGCGCCCGCTTTGGCGCATGCCCGAGTCTACGCGGGACGGCGCCCGACCGGCCGGGCCGCGCCGTCGTCTGGGGCCGAGGAGCAGGGCGGCCGGTAGTAGCCTCCCGCGGGCGATGAGCTACGACGTCTCGATCGTCGGCCTCGGCCGGGTAGGCCTGCCCTTGGCGCTCAGCTTCGCCGATCGCGGCCTGACGGTGATCGGGATCGACAACGACCCCACCCGCCTCGAGGCGCTCCGCGCCGGGCAGATGCCCTTCCAGGAGACCGGGACCCAGGAACTCCTCGACCGGGTCGACCTCGACCTCTCAGACCGGGTGGCCGACGCCGCCCAGGCCCGGCACATCGTCATCACCCTCGGCACCCCGTCGTTCTCCCACATCGAGATCGACATGCGCGACATCCGCCATGCCCTCGACGACCTCCTGCCCGTCCTGCGCACCGGGCACTCCCTGATCCTCCGCTCGACCATCGCCCCGGGGACCACGGCCTTCGTCGCCGGCTACCTGCGCAAGCATCGCGACTTCGACATCGGCACCGAGGTCTTCGTGGCCCACGCCCCCGAGCGAATCGCCGCCGGACGCTTCCTCGAGGAGATCGACAGCCTCCCGTGCATCATCGGGGGGGTCGGGGCCGAGTCGGGGGAGGCGGCGGCCGGCCTCTTCGAGGCGTTCTCCGCTCCGATCGTCCAGACCACGCCGGTCCAGGCCGAGCTGGCCAAGATCTGGACCAACATCCTGCGCTACGCCACCTTCGCCCTACCCAACCTCCTGATGATGGACTGCGAGCAGCACGACGCCAACGTGTTCGAGGTCATCGACCTCATCAACCGCGACTACCCCCGCGGCGGCATCGCCCGGCCCGGCTTCACCGCCGGCTCCTGCCTGCGCAAGGACTTCACCTTCTCCGAGGAGCGGTCAGCCGCCCCGGGGATGCTGCTCGCCGTGTCCCGGGTCAACGAGTCGGTCCCCCTCTTCCTCGTTGGCGGGGCCAAGCGCCGGCTCGGCGGCCTCGACGGCCGCAAGGTGGCCGTGCTCGGGCTGGCCTTCAAGGCCGACACCGACGACGAGCGGGATTCGCTCTCCCACAAGCTGGTCCGCCTGCTCGAGCGGGAGCTGGCCGACGTCGCCGTCCACGACCCGATCGTCGCCACCCCCACCGCCTCCTATGCCGAGGCCGTGGACGGGGCCGACGCGGTGATCGTGGCCACCAACCACAGCGTCTTTCGCACCTTGGAGGCCCTGGCGGCGATTCCCGAGGAGGCGATCGTCATCGATCCGTGGAACTGCTGGGGAGCCGGTCAGGTGTTCGCCTTCGCCGGCGAGCTGCGCCACCTCGTCGGCGGGGGGCAGGCGGTTTGAGGCGCGTCCTGGTGACGGGCGGCGCCGGCACGATCGGCTCCGCCATCGTCCGCCGGCTGCTCGGCGATCCCGACTACGAGGTCCGGGTCTCCGACCAGCGCGAGCCGCCGCTGTGGATGCGCGAGGGCTCCGAGGTCCACACCGGTGATCTGCGCTCGCTCGAGGAGGCGCGCCTGGCCGTCGGGGGCTGCAGCCACGTGATCCACTGCGCCGCCATCGTCGGCGGGATCGCCAACTTCCACCGCCTGCCCCACACCCTGACCGAGGTCAACAACGCCCTCTACAACGCAGTGATCCGAGCCGCCCTCGACGCCGACCTCGAGCGGTTCGTCTACGTCTCCTCCTCCATGGTCTTCGAGCGGGCCCAGCTCTTCCCCACCCCCGAGGACTACCTCCCCGACTGCCCGGTCCCCGTTTCGGCCTACGGCTTCTCCAAGCTCACCGGTGAGGTCTACTGCCGCGCCGCGCACCAGGAGCACGGACTCCCGTTCACCATCTGCCGCCCGTTCAACGCCTACGGACCGGGCGAGCTCCCGGCGGATGAGCCCGGCATCGCCCACGCCGTGCCCGACCTCATCCGCAAGGTCCAGGCCGGCCAGCACCCGCTGGAGATCTTCGGCTCGGGCGAGCAGACCCGGACCCTGACCCACGTCGAGGACATCGCCGACGGCGTGGTGGCGGCCATGGGCTCGCCGGCCGGTCTCAACGAGGACTTCAACATCTCGTCCGCCGAGGAGCTGACCGTGGCCGAGATCGCCCGCATCATCTGGGAGGTCTGCGGCTCGGACCCCGACCGGTTCGAGCTCGCCCACCTCCCGAGTTTCGCCGTCGACGTCCCCCGGCGATGGCCCTCGGTCGAGAAGGCCCGGCGCCTGCTCGGCTGGGAGGCCCGGGTCGACCTGC
>JAXDHJ010000049.1:0-5728 GCA_034664565.1 Solirubrobacteraceae bacterium | reverse complement strand
CCCGCGGTGCCGCGGGAGGCGGCCCGGCGGCGCCCGGGAGGCGGTCCCGGTCAGGAGTGGGCCGAGAGCCAGTTCTCGATCGCCGCCACCCGGTCCTCGAGGGCGCGCAGGCGCTCGGCATCGAGCCCGCCGGCGGCGGGCGCAGGCCCGTCGTAGCGCATCCGCTCCTCCGGGGTGGCCGCGGCTCCGGCGCTGGCGACATAGGCCGCCGGGTCGGCGACGACCTCGCCGGGCTCGCCGACCTGGACCCCGGGCTGGTAGCGCCGGCGCTCCTCGGCGGTGGCCGCGGAGCCGGCGGCGGCGTAGCCGGCCGCATCCGCCGCGTCGCCGGCCGGAGGGGCCGGGGCGTAGCCGGCGGGTTGGCCGGCGGCGTAGTCCGCGGGCGAGGCGACCACCTCGCCCTGGTCGGCCACCAGCTGGCGAGCCTCGGCCACCTGGGCGGCCGCCGCCTCGGTCTGGTAGCGCACCAGCCGCGGGGAATGCGAGTCGGCCTCGAGGGGCCGCTCGAGGCCGTAGTGCTCGAAGAGGGCGGCCTCCTCGTCGAGGGTGAGCTGGCCGTCGGGCTCGACGTTGGGCGCCCGCTTGATCTGGTCGGCCGGGTAGGCGACGCGGATGTGGTCGCGGGCCATGCTCGCCCCGGTCAGGGGGATGAAGGTCAGGCGCCGGCCGAACAGGCCGGTCTTGACGCAGGCAAAGCCGGGCGAGCTCGACTGCCGGTCGTAGTAGATCTCCTCGAGACGTCCGACCCGGTGATCCTCGGGGTCGAGCACGTCCTGTCCGCGCCACTCGCTGATTCGCTCGATATCGAACATCGGGCTCCCTTCTCACGTCCTCGTGGTACTCGTCGCCTACCCGAGGCGCGGCGCCGCCAATCCGAGGATCGTCAGTCGTAGGCCAGGGCGGCGAGCAGGTCGAGGCGGGCGGCCCGGCGGGCCGGGGGGATCGCCGCGAGCACTCCCACCCCCACCGTCAGCGCCGCCAGTCCGGCCACGGCGAGCACCGGGACGGCGAAGCGGAGCCCCTGGTCGCGCAGGGAGGCGGTGACCACGGCGGCGAAGAAGATGCCCAGGGCCAGCCCGAGGGTGCCGCCGATGGCGGCGGTGATCACGCTCTCGTAGCGGACGATCCGCCGCAGGGTCCGCCGCGAGGCGCCGAGGGCCCGCAGGGTGCCGAGCTCGCGCCGGCGCTCGTGGATCGAGAGGGTTAGGGTGTTGACGATCCCGAACACCGAGACGAAGACGCTGATGGCGAGCAGGGCGTAGAACAGGTAGAGGATGCTGTTGAGGCTGTTGGCCTCGACGTCCTTGAGCTGCGGCTCGGAGCGGGCGCGAGCCTCGGGAAAGGCGGCGAGGGCGGCGTTGACCTTGCGCCCGGCCACCGTCGGATCGGTGCCGGGGACGAGCTTGACGAGGATGCGCCGGGCCCGGAGCTCGTGGAACAGATGGTCGAAGGTGGGCAGCGCCACCGTGTAGCCGCCGAGCAGCGCCCGGTCGCTGTAGACGCCGCGGACGGTCAGCTCGGTCTGCTTGCCCGACGGCGCCGTGGCCACGAAGTGGCTGCCGACGTGGAGGTCGGCCTGGGTGGCCAGGGTGCGCTCGACCAGCGCCCCGTTGGGGCCGAGCAGGCCGAGGAGCGAGTCGTCGCCGTCGACCCAGTCGAACCGGTAGACGGCGCCGAGGGTCTGGGTGTCGACGCCGTTCACGCTCTGGGTCCCCCCGACCTCGAGGTGGGAGTCCGAGCGCTTGAGCACGGAGACCGTCTGCACCGCCGGCACCTTGGCCACCGCCCGGGCGGCCGCCGGGGGGATGGGGGAGAACCCGTCCTGGTTGGTCACCGCCAGGTCGCCGGCGAAGCTCCGGGCGACCACGTCGCGGATGGCGCTGCGCGCCTCGGAGGCGAAGATGGTGACGAACAGGACGAGGGCCAGGCCGATCATCAGGGCGGCGGCGGTGGCGGCGGTCCGCGGCGGGTTGCGGGCGGCGTTCTCCCGGGCCAGGCGGCCGGCCAGCGCCGTGCGCTGCTCCAGGGGCCAGCCGGCCACCCGGGCGGCGACGGGGACGAGGCGGGGGCTGAGGATGGCGATGCCGACGGTCAGGGCGACCGCTCCCGATGCGGTGGTGGCCACCTCGGAGCCGGCGCTCAGGCCGTTGAGGGTGAGCACCACCCCGACCCCGCTGAGGGCCAGGGCCAGCCAGGGGAGGGCGGGGGCGAGGAGCGACCCGGGCAGGGTCACGCCGTCGCGCAGGGCGGCCAGCGGCGGCACCCGGGTGGCCCGCAGGGCGGGGATGAGCGAGCTGAGCAGGGTGGCCCCGACCCCGACGGCGACGCAGACGCCGACGGTCCGCAGCTCGAGCACCGGGCTGGTCGAGGGCAGGCGCAGTCCGAAGGCGTCGAGCAGCGACCGGATCCCCCCGGCCAGCCCGTAGCCGAGGACGGTGGCCAGGAGCGACCCGACCACCCCGATGGCCAGCCCCTCGACGAGCACGGAGACGAGGAGCTGGCGGCGGGTGGCCCCGAGCGTTCGCAGCAGGCCGAGCTCGCGGGTGCGCTGGGCCACGGTGATGGAGAAGGTGTTGAAGATGACGAACGCCCCGACGAACACCGCGATCAGACCGAAGGCGAGGAGGGCCTGGGTGAGGAAGGCGAGCTGGTTGAAGATCCGGTCGGTGTCGAGTTGGGCCTGGGCGGTGGCGGTGCGGACGACCAGGCGCGGCCCGAGGAGGGGGGCGATCTCCTTGACCAGGGCCGCCGGGGCCGTCCCCGGGCGCCCGGCCACGTCGACGAAGTCGACCCGGTCGGGCTTGAGAAACAGGTGCTGGGCGGCGGCGAGGTCGAAGGCGAGGAGGGTGGTGCCGAGATGGGCGGCCCCCCCGAAACGCATGATCCCGACGATCTTGAAGCTCCGGGTCGGGCGCAGGGTGGCGATGTTGACGCGCTGGTCGCGGTGGAGGTGGAGGATGGCCGCGGTGTCGGCGTCGACCAGGACCTCGTGCGGCTGGCGCGGCGGGCGGCCCTCGATGATCCGGATGGCCTGGAACGGCGGCCCGACATAGGAGAAGGCGCGGGTGCCGCCGGCGCCGACCCGGGCTATGGCGCCGTTGGCCCGGACGATGCTGGCGGCGTCGGAGATCTCGCCCTGGGCACGCTCGACGTCGGGGAGCTTCTGGATGCTGGTGAGGATGGCGGCCGAGACGGTCGGCGCCTGGTTGGTCGAGTTGACCGGAGCCCGCCCGGAGACGACGACGTCGGCGCCCTGGGCGGCGTCGGCCACCGCCCGGGAGACCGCCCGGTTGATGGTGTCGGTGAACACCAGGGTCCCGGAGATCACGGTGACCCCGAGGAGCACCGCCGCCGCGGTCAGGGCCGAGCGCAGCCGGCGGGCGAGCAGGCCGCGCAAGGTGATCTTGGTCATCGCCGGCCGAGCACCTCGCCGTCGGGGCTGCGGGCCGGGTTGGGCTTGTCGTCGACGATCCGGCCGTCGGCCAGGGTGACGATCCGGTCGGCGTGGGCGGCGGCCAGGGGGTCGTGGGTGACCATCACCACCGTCTGGCCGAACTCGTCGACCGCCCGCCGCAGGAGGAGGAGGACCTCAACGCTTGAGACCGAGTCGAGGTTGCCCGTCGGCTCGTCGGCGAAGACGACGCTCGGCCGGGCGACGAGGGCCCGGGCGATGGCCACCCGTTGCTGCTGGCCGCCGGAGAGCTCGGCCGGACGGTGGTCGCGGCGGTCGGAGAGGTCGACGGCCCGCAGGAGCGACTCCATCCACGCCGAGTCGGGGGTCTCACCGGCGAGGCGCAGCGGGAGGGCGATGTTCTCCTCGGCGTCGAGGGTGGCCATGAGGTTGAAGGCCTGGAAGACGAAGCCGACCTGGCGGCGGCGCAGCTCGGTGAGCTCACCGTCGCCGAGCTCGGCCAGCCTGATCCCGCCGATCTCCACGCTCCCGCCACTCGGGAGGTCGAGTCCGGCGAGGAGATGCATGAGGGTCGACTTGCCGGAGCCCGAAGGGCCCATGATGGCGCTGAAGCTGGCCCGCTCGAAGGTGATGTTGACCCCGCGGAGGGCCTCCACCGCGGCCGGGCCGTCGCCGAAGCGCTTGATCAGGTTGCGGGCGACGAGGGCCGGCGCGGTCGGCGGGACGTAGGGGCGAACCACCGGCGTGACCGCCGGGCGCCAGGGCTCCTCGACCACCTTGGGGGGGAGCGGCTTGCCCCGCAGGCGGAGGCTGAGCCGCCAGAGCCCGCGGCCGAGCCGGCGGACGAGGCGGACGGGGAGGCCGGCGATCCGCCGCAGGCGACCGCCGCGGCCAGCCTCGGCCGGGTCGGACTCGCGCTGGCCGCGCCGGCGCAGCCGGACGCCCCAGCCACGGCGCGGCTTCTCCTGGGCGCCGTCCCGGCGCCTGAACCTGACCCTCCCTCGGAGCTTCATCTGCCGGGCAGCCTAGTACGCCGACTCGCTAGCATCGGGCGCCGCGCGGCGAGATAGCTCAGTTGGTAGAGCACACGACTGAAAATCGTGGTGTCCCCGGTTCGAGTCCGGGTCTCGCCATAGGGGGGAAGTCCTGTAAATTGGCTGGTTTTCCGGGATCGGTGGCTGGATCGGAAATGCTCGTCGACCCGATTTCTGACTCTCGTGGCCCATTCGTGGCCCAATGGAGGCCCTCGTCGGCCTCGATCTGGCTGGTTCGGAGCTGCTCGCGGGCCTTTCGCACGAGCCCGTCGAAGGCAGTCCCGTGCGAGCGCTCGACGCGCTGCTCGAGCTGGGCGTAGACGTCGAGGGTCATCTTCGAGTCGGCGTGGCCGACCTGGCTCATGACCCACTTGACGTCGAAGTTGTTGGCCAGCAGGGCGATCGAGATGTAGGTGCGGCGGAGGCTGTGTGGCGTGGTGTGGGGCAACGGCCGGAGCCCGCGAGCGACGAAGTCACGGGTCGCTTGCTCGGCCGCCTCACGGACGATCTGCCCGACGCGCTGGCGGGTCATCCGGCCGCCGCAGCGGTTGGGGACGGCGTAGGCGTCGGGGCCGGCGGGGAGGCCGGCGCGGCGCAGGCGGTCGAGGTGCTCGACAAAGGTCTCGACGAGATCCGGACTCATTTGGACCTCGCGGATGCCGGCTTCGGTCTTCGAGTCGGGGATCCGGAACCTCGCGCCGTCGGGGTCGTGGAGGCGGATGTCGCGCAGGCGCATGTCGCAGAGCTCACTCGCCCGCACGCCGCTTCGGGCGAGGATCTCGATCACCGCCCGCCGGCCGACGTACTCACCGGCCGGGGTGACATCCAGGCGACGGACGTGGTAGCTGACAGTCGACTTGGCCAGACCGAGCTCCGCGCCGATCTCGGACGGGCGCAGCCCGGCGGCCAGGCGTGCTGCGACTCGTCCGGCAGTTCCCTCGGAGGGGGCTCCGGCCGCGCCCACGGGCCGAAACGGTCCCTCCTGGTGGGTCGCGGCATCGACGAGTGCGACGAGCTCGTCCATCTCGAGGAACGTCCGGGGTGGCTTCGGCACGCGCACGCGCATCCGCTTCCCGCGGGCCGGGTTGCGGTCGATGTGCTCGTCCTCGACCGCGTCGTCGAGGACGGCCGCCAGGACGTCGATCAACTTCCGAATCGAGCTGGCCGAGAGCGGCCGTCGCCGGCGGCCGAACCGGTCGCGGAGGTCGGCGCCCGCGGCTATCGCCGTGCGGAGATCGGCGGCCTCTCGGAGCTTGTGCGCTTTGAAGGCCTGGCAGAGCTG